>JAIRTV010000530.1 GCA_031254675.1 Planctomycetaceae bacterium
AAAATCACTTCTTTGAGTTCATTGCTCAAATAATGTGTTGGTGCGGCAACCAGATGATCCAAATGGACATGTTGCGCGACAAGGGGATTGGCATAATGTTTTAAAAAATCGGCGGCATATAATGGGTTGCCCACTGTTTTTCTGGCAAACCGATCATGTGGATTATTGGGGAAATTATTTGGCAATTTTTCCGTTTTTGGTGCAATAATCTTGTTGGGCGTATTTTCTGTCATGTTGGTATTTACCTCAAATTAGGCATTATTTTAGACATGACCAACGAAATTGCAAGAGACGATTTTAGTTAGTGGTGTCATTTTCGGTAAACGAAGTAAACAACTTTTGAGCAAACAAAACAGGTAATGTTTTACCGAAACATTGCGTCGGTGATAACCGACTTGCCTCTGTGTTTGGATGGCAATTTGTGTTGCCGAGCGGTTTGGAGAGAAGTTGGCTACTTTTTTGATTTGAGGTATTTTTTAATGGTGTTGATGAGAATTTTTCGATCAACAGGTTTTGAAATGTAATCGTCACAGCCTGCGGCAATTGTTTTTTCACGGTCACCGGTAAGAGCATGAGCGGTTACGGCGATAATCGGACGATCATAACCTTGTGATCGTAACTGCGCTGTTGCCGCATAACCATCTTTGACAGGCATTTGCATGTCCATCAGAACTACATCAAAAAAGAGACCATTATCCATATCTTGCGTAATTTTTTGGATGCCTAATTCACCATTGCCGGCAATCTCAACCTTCGCACCGGCATTGCGAAGTTGCGTCGAAATCACTAACTGATTGATGTGCATATCTTCCACAAGCAAAATTCGGACATTTTCCAAAGGTTGCGGTTCCGACAAGTGTTCGGAACCTTGCTTGGACGCCGAAGTTTCCGACACCTTGCGAACTTCCAAATTCGATTCGGAAAGCGAATCTCCGGCAGATTCTTTAAGACGATTCTGCCGCAATATGATGTCAGATTCTTGCTTCGACGGCAAATAAACATGCAATGTCAACGTAAAAATACTACCAACATTTGGCTCGCTTTTGACTGTAATATTGCCGTCCATCAGTTGCGCCAACCGATTGACAATACTCAACCCCAAACCTGTTCCGCCAAATTCGCGCGTCAAAGAATGATCCACCGCAAAAGGTTGGAAAAGATATTCCATCTGCTCCGGCGAAATTCCAATGCCCGTGTCATACACGCTAATCTTCAATATCGTCGCCGCCGTCGAAGAGGAATGACCGTCAATTTTAATTTTGTGAGGCAAAGAATCCATCGCCGAAACAGGATCCTGAAACGCTTCACAACGAATCTCTATTTTGCCTTTTGACGTAAACTTAATCGCATTGTCGGTTAGGTTGATAAGAATTTGCCGCAACCTAGCAGGATCACCCAAAATCAATTCCGGAATCGGTTCCTTGCATTTAACCGCAAACTGAAGTTTTTTCTCGGCAATGATCGGGATTGCTGTTCGTTCGATTTCGTCAATAATTGCCTTAATAGACAATGGAACCGATTCAATTTGAAGCAAATTGGCTTCTATTTGCGAGAAATCAATAAAATCATTGATAATCGTCAACAAGTCATGGCTGTTTTTTTGAATAATTTCTACAATGCCATGCGATTCTTCCCATTCTTGCACACAACCATATTGTAAAACTCGATGCATGAGAATATCAGTAAAACCAATAATAACATTCATCGGCGTGCGAATATCATGGTTCATATTTACCAAGAAATCATTTTTGGCTTTCGCCGCAGTCTCAGTGATTTTTTGGGCGTTGGCGAGTTCCCGATTTGTTTGCGTAAGACGACCAACTGTACGATGAAGAAAAACAATCAAAAAAATTGATCCCAAATAAAGTACGAAAAGCAGAATAAGGGATTGCGAGGATGTTTGCCGAATTTGATAAAGTACTTGATCATGGTAGTCCGTGCGGAAATCAATACCCAGAATCGCTTCAACAAATTCGGAATTTTCGGGATCACGAAGCGGAGCAATCACCGTAATAAAATTTCCCGACAATGTTGAATGAATATTCATCGAACGAACTTCTTCGCTTTCTACTTCGTCCAACGCAATATGTCCGTCAAAACCCTTGCGATAAATTTCCAACCATACATCAGATGGTTGATAAAGTTCCTTGCCGGCTTCTTCCGGTTTTTCGATTCGATGATTGCGATTGACATCGGCTTCGCAGCAAACCACCCACGAAACCGCATCGGCTTGATCGTCTCGCAACCGCAACGTGTAAATACGCGCAATCAACGGAATATTTTGACACCATTGAGCGTGCAGATCGCGAATCCGGCAATACAATGGATCATCCGACGATGTTTCAGAAGAAATTTTGGCATGTCCCATCATTTCTGTCGTGCCGGCAAAAGAATTGGTCATGGCGAAGAGCATACTCTTCCATGTTTCGTGTAATACTTGCTCTTCGCGGTAAGCCTGCCAAACCGTTGTGGTGGTGAGAATCAGGAACAAAAACCAAATACCAAGAAAATGGACAACATGGACAAAACGGTAATAATTCCGCAGCATCCAAACACTAATCGCCACCATGCCCAAAATTGCCGCCAGAATAATTACCACCGTATTCCATTGGAAAACCTGGCAGAATAAACAAAAAACCGGAATAGTCATAAAACAATTCAATATTAAAATAGCGATACTGAAAAACCAAAACCATTTCCTGAAAATTTCTATTGACGGCGATTCAAACTATAAATTATGAAAAGTTTTATTATGTTCTCGATTTTGAGGTACTTCTATTTTGATTGCCAAGACAATACAAAAAACACGAACATGGTAACTTTTTAAATCGAACATTTTGTACTCTTTCTTAACACTCCGCACAAAAATCAACGTTAACAAAATCTTATTGCTGACGATCACCGCCGCGAACACGTCGTCCCGGACGAGCTTCGCTTTCTTCGATAATACGCAAGAATAAATCTTCCAATGTTGTTGTGGGATTGCCGCTGTAAATTAATTGTGCTTTATCTTCTTCGATAATTTTCATAATTTGGTTTTTGGCATTGTCGCTTAAACCGGAGACGCGAATTTCCGTTTCGTTTGAAACTTTCAAAAGGTCTTCGACTCGCCCCAACTCTTTGAGTTCTCCCTGATAAAGAATACCAATTCGATCACAAACATCTTGAACGTCGGCTAGAAGATGGGACGACATAATAACTGTTTTACCTTGTCGTTTGAGATCAAGAATTAAATCTTTCATGTTCCGCGTTCCAATGGGATCAAGCCCGCTGGTTGGTTCGTCCAAAAGAATCAAATCAGGATCGTTGATCAATGCTTGAGCCAAACCAATACGTCGGGACATTCCTTTTGAATATTCGCGTAATTGGCGTTTCCGTGCGGATTCGAGACCAACCATGCTAATAAGTTGAGCAATACGTTGCCGACGAACCGCTCCCGACATATTGAATAAACGACCATAAAAATCAAGCGTTTCCTCCGCATTCAGAAATCGGTACAAATAAGACTCTTCGGGCAAATACCCGATTTTTTCGTTTTTGGCAACATCTGTTGCTGACTTGCCAAGAATAAAAATATCGCCGCTTGTCGGAAACAACAATCCAAGTAACAACTTAATTGTTGTTGTTTTTCCGGAACCATTAGGTCCCAACAGTCCAAAAACTTCGCCGCGATGGATTGTAAGATCAAGAGCTTTTAACGCTCTCACTTTTTGACGCCCCCAAAAATCTCGATAAACTTTGGTGAGATTTCGCGTTTCGACAACAATATTCGATTCCGTACTCATAAAATCTGTCCCCAAATAAAGATAGGAAAAACAAATAATTTAATTTTTAAACAATAAATACCGAGAACAAAACAACATTCCCGATTGGTTTCAAATTTATACCGACAACCCAATAACCACTCAATAAGATTTTAAGATTTAAGCTTTACTGTTGGTCGCAAGTTCCGTTTCTCACTGACTGTTTTTGAGTTCTGCCGGCAAAATATAATGAAGACGATCATTGTAACGATTCAGCGAAATTTGTTAAATGCTTCTATTTCAGCACAAAACCAACTTGATTACCGTTTCATACAAATACAACTGAATTGTTAATTCTATAATTTACCGAAATACCGGCAGAAAAAAAGTCCCCTGAAAAAAAAACTTTGGAAAAAACTTTGAAAAAAAATAATTCACAATTATTCTGTGAAACGTTGGGCTTAACGACAAAGACCACAAAGAACAGAACGATTTTAGAATCCGAATCTTTGCGATTTGATTTTTGTTGTTTTGAACGCGGAAATCACGGAAGAGTATGGAATTTTAGTTTTTTTCTGTGTGATCAGTGTGTTCCGTGTTCAAAAAAGGAATTTTAAAGTAGAAAGAATCCACTATGGTCATTTTTGAAAAACGACAAGAGATTTTACATGTTGTGGTACGAGAAATTGGGACTTGCTAATACTTGGACAATCTGGTACGTTGTTAGTGATTGATCTTTTTGAAAACGTTATGGATATTTTAAGTTTGTCAATTTTCCGATTAATTGGCAATAATATCAACCTTTATACTTTCTGGTGTTCGTCTGATTGATGTTTATTTGTATTATTATGATCTATTATATTATGTCCATTATCCTGTGATTCGTGTCGCCGGTGAATAACCGTTTTGGTTATGAATTTTTGCTTGCGGTGTAAATTGCCAATCGCCAATCATTGCTCTCAAACGATAACATTATACAAATTTGAAACATCATTGATAATGATCATTGCCGAAATTATATCAACCTGAGCTTTTAAAAATGACATTACAAACTTTTGATGAAGTATTAAAAATGTTGGAGTCGAGAGTTGATTGGGAAACTCGCCAAGATTTTTCGTTTCATGGGATGGAAGAGCGGTTGGAGGAATTGCGTCAACTGCTCAAGTATTTTGGTGGACCGGAAACTCGATATCGAACGGTTCATATTGCCGGCACGAAGGGTAAAGGTTCGACCTGTGCTTTGTTGGAATCAATTCTTGTTGAAAATCATTGTCGTGTGGGGCGTTTTTCGTCGCCGCATCTTTATTCTGTTTGCGAGCGAATTGTTGTTGATGGTGTTCCGTGTAGCGAACAAGATTTTGCAGAATTGATGGGATCAATTTGTAATCGTATCAACACATGGAAGCCAAAACTTTTTGAAGAGTTGACTTATTTCGAATTGATAACACTTTTGGCGTTTGAATATTTTGCGCGGCAACAAGTTGAGGTGGCGATTTTTGAAGTTGGTATGGGTGGTCGTTGTGATGCAACGAATATTTGTCGTCCTGATGTGACGGTGATTACGAGTATTAGTTTTGACCATATTGCTCAATTGGGTCCGACTCTTACGGAGATTGCAACAGAAAAAGCGGGGATTATCAAACCGGGAATCCCATTGATTTCGGCGGTTCGCAACTCCGAAGCGCAACAAGCAATTCGAACGATTGCCAAAAAACATTGTGCGCCGGAATTTTTTCTGGGTGAAGCGTTTAACATTCACCGAACCAATCGTCATGAAAATATTCAAAAGAGTTTTCGTTTCCGAACGGTTCCGAACAAATTTCCGGTGGATTTTGAATTGGACGATTTGTCATTGAATTTGTCGGGAATGCATCAGATACGCAATGCTTCACTGGCAATAGCGGCGGCGTTGCTATTGCGTGCTAAAACCAGCCGGATTGGGCTTGACCGAGCTAAAATCCGCAATGGACTTCGCAATACTTTTCTTCCGATTCGGGTTGAAATTATTCGTACGGCGAACACGTCTCCGATTTTTGTTGTTGATGGAGCGCATAATCGTTCTTCGTTGATGGCATTGATTAAAACCGTGCGGAAAAAATTCCCCAATAAACGGTTTGTTATTATTTTTGGTATTTCGCTTGGCAAGGATGCGGAAGGAATGTTGATGGATTTGACGCAACATTTTGAGCGAATTATTTTGACGCAATATTCCTCAAATCCGCGGCATTTTCCGCCTCAGGGATTGAAAACGATAGCGAGTTCGTTGCCGAATGCGTCTGTTGAGATTCAAGAAGAATTTTTCGGTGTTGTTGACGAATCGTCTGGTATTTTGTTGCGTGATGATTCGGTGGTTATGAATCAGAATCAGGAATCGAAATCGTTTGGAACAATCAATCAGGAGATCTCATCCAAAGTTTCGGTTTCCCGACAAAATAATTTTCGTCTTGAAATAATTGATGATTGTCGGGAGGCGTTACGAAAGATTTGGGCGGAATCCACTTCTGATGATGTCATTTGCGTCACGGGTTCAATGTTTCTGGCAGCCGAACTTCGCCAATTCTTTTTCGAACAAATCGTTCAATAGTCGAAATTGCCGACAATCAGCGTCAAACTGGAACCAGTTGAAAGCAAATTAGCGTCAGTTAAAAGCAAAATTCTGTCTATACTCCCTGAACGGACACTTTTCGAGAACTATCAGATTGGTTCTACTTCGGTTTTGTATTAATCGTGCCGGAAAGGACTCTCAGAATGTGACGCTATTTATACCGATGAAGATAAGAAAAATTTTCAGCATTTATTATCCTGACGTACGGATTATGCGTCGTTGCGAAATTCTTTGGCTTGACGCTTCGGCAAAATATTACTCGCCATGAAAAGGTATTGTTGTTTTCCCCATCAACATTTGGAGTCCTTGACGGAAAAACAAAATCGCAAAGAAAAGCATTGCCACCCCGAGAATACGGTTGATCCAAACAATCACCTTCAAATTCAGTCGTTGCCGAACACTTCCCACCGCCAACGAAAGACTCAGTTTAACCAACGTTATACTCACATAAAATGTTGTGAGAAATAAAAACATCGTTGACCAACCACAAGATAAACCAGACACCGC
>JAIRTV010000585.1 GCA_031254675.1 Planctomycetaceae bacterium
AATTAGTTAGAAAGAATCCATGTCGAAGCCTGATTATTACGAAGTTCTTGGTGTTTCAAAAAGCGCGAGTAAAGATGCGATTTCCAGTGCGTATCGCAAGCTGGCGATGAAGTATCATCCTGACCGTAATCCGGGTGACTCCAATGCAGTAGAACAATTTAAACTTTGTGCCGCTGCTTATGAAGTTCTTAGTAACGACGAAAAGCGTGCGATTTATGATCAATATGGTCATGCAGGACTTGATGCCAATGGCGGCGGTTCTCAATTCCGTGACGTAAACGATATTTTTGGTGCTTTCGGCGATTTGTTTGGCGATTCGATTTTCGGACAATTTTTCGGTGGTAGTCGTGGTGGACGCAGACGGCAAGCAGCGGCAGGTAATGATATTCGTTGCGATTTAACGATTGATCTTCATGAGGCGGCACGGGGTGTTACAAAAGAAATTACGTTTCGACGGCATGAAACTTGCTCGACTTGTCACGGTAGTGGTTCTAAACCGGGTAAAGTACCGGAACGTTGTCCCTATTGTGGCGGACAAGGACGAATCACTCAATCGACCGGATTTTTTTCTATTCAAACGACTTGTCCTCAATGTCGCGGAGCTGGTTCTATTATTACTGATCCGTGTTCCGATTGTCGGGGCAGCGGTTTAATTCCGCAAACTGTTGAACGTGAAATTAAAATTCCTGCCGGAGTGGATACAGGAACACGGTTACGATTACAGGGCGAAGGCGAAAAAAGTCCCGAAGGCGGACCGCCGGGTGATTGTTATGTTTTTATAACAGTTAAACCTCATCCGTTGTTTCAGCGTGACGGACAACATTTGATTTGCCGTGTTCCCATTGGTTACGCTCAAGCGGCGTTGGGTGCGGAAATCGAAGTGCCGACTTTGGACGGACCCGAAAAAATGCCAATTCCAGCCGGTACGCAAAATAACGATGTTATTACGTTGCGCGGGCGCGGAATGCCCGTACCACGCCGGAATATTGCCGGTGACCTGCTGATTCAGGTTTATATTGAAGTTCCGCGAAAACTAAAACCGGAACACAAAGAATTACTCCGTAAACTTGCCGATCTGGAAGGGGAACACCTCTTACCGGAACGCAAGAATTTTTTCAGCAAACTCGGTGATTTCGTTTCAGAATTTTTCACCGAAAAAAAAGAAAACGACGAAAAGAAAGATTAAAAAATGACTATGACGGACGAACATATCAATTTAGTCAGTGATCCGGAAACGGAAACAAATGAAGACCAACAACACGAAAGTGAATCACTTTCCGAGTTGGAACAACTTCGTATTGATCTTGACGAGGCGAAGAACCGGTCACTTCGTGCTTTGGCTGATTTGGAAAATTTTCGTGCGCGAACGAACCGACAAGCCGCCGAAGAACGAAAATATGCCAACCTTGATTTAATGCGGGAATTGCTTCCGGTTTGGGACAATATTGGTCGTGCGTTGGAGGCGGTTGATAAAACGCATCATCTTGAATCGCTTGTTGAAGGTGTTCAGTTGGTTTATCAACAATTTCTTGATGTTCTGACCCGATTTCATTGTGAAAAGATTGACGCGAAATATAATGTGTTTGATCCGAATTTTCACGCTTCCGTTGCGCAAATTCCCAATGAAGAACATCCGGTTAATACGGTGATTGAAGAAGTGCAAACCGGTTTTCGGTTATTTGACCGTGTTGTCCGACCAAGTCAGGTTGTTCTTTCCGCTGGAAAACTCACATCGGCAACAAACGATCTCAATCCGCCTTCTGCTACTCAACAACCGGAATAATTCAGAAAAAAATTGTTGGCGTCTGAAATAGTACAAAAAAATCGAACTGTTGTGATCGATAAAATCAATCATCAACAAGTTCGATTTTTTTGTAACTCGAAACAAGTTGCAACGAATATTATTCCCATTGCAAAACGGCGTTCACCGGTAAATGATCACTTGGATAAAGACCATCTTTCTGAGTCAAAATTATTTTTGCTCCGATTGGTTTTAACGGTGGACTTGCAAAGATAAAATCAATTTTTCTATCCCATGAAATTTTGTCGCGATAACCATGGACTGTACCAAATTCTTTTGAATCTGGATGAACTGTTTTGAATGTTTCAATAAGCGGCAAAGGCGGCGTCAATGTTTTACCGTCAAATTCAAGCGGTTTCCCTTGCATATAAGCAATGAGCGACGAATTTTGTAGCGAATTAAAGTCTCCGGTTACAATAACGGGGGCATCTTTTTCTTTTCGGTTTTTAATTTTGTCCATTATTAAAATTGCCGAGCGTAATCGGGCGGTTTCGACAAAAACATTAAGATGTGTATTGAAAAAATAAACTTTTTTACCTGTTCGTCCTTTGGCATTGATTTCGTGAAAGAGACCGTAAGTAACATTTCGTTCACCGCCACGATTTTTTTCAACCCAATCATTAGAGCCGGAAACATCAGGCGTACTGGAAAGCCAAAATGTCCCTGAATCATTCGGATCAATTTCCCAACGATCTTTTCGCCAAAGAATCATATTACTTAACGAAAATTTATCCAACTTGCCACCGCAAGGCGCAAATAACGAACCATAATCGGTCATTGCATCAGCAAGTTGTTTTACTTGATGATATTTCGGTTTATTTGGATTGTTTGATGTTTCTTGTGTTCCGATGAAGTCATATTGACCGTTTCCATCGGTAACATTTTTCATGACATCAATAACAATCGGTAACCGTTTTTCCCACGCATAATTTTGTTTCGGTTCGGGTTCCCAACCGGCGCAGAGAATATTGAACGTTAATACTCGAATTGGTTCTCCAGCCGAAACCGTTGGAACCTTCGAAACAAAAATAAACAGTAACAGAATTGACAGAAACAAATGAAATGTTCTCATTGGAATTTCTCCTTTAATTAAAGTTGTTAAAAGTAACATTAAAAAAGTGAATAATATAACACAATGTTATATTTTGTTTTTATTTTTTGTATTGAGCGATATCAATTGTCAATATTGTCGCATTTTTGCCGGCAACCGTCAACTCAATTGGGCTGGTTTTAGAATCTGCCAGAATTTTTGGAATGATGCGATTTTTTTCATAAAATGCTTCTTGTTTTGCTTGTTTGGCAATAGCATCTTGTGGTGTTAGATTTTGGTCTTCTTCTTTCGGTTCCAATTCAGGCGGCAATTCCACTGTTTTAATTAGTGTAACTTTATAATCGCCAATCGGTGTTCCTTTTCCGGAGTAAGAAGCTCGTGTTGTTTGAATCACGGCAACACCTTTTGCATCCGTTACACCACGACTTGCCCATGCACCACCGGAAGTTTTGGCGGAAAGTGAAACGGAAACACCTTCCATTGCTTGATCGCCGTCGGTCACAGTAATTGTTACGGGACAAAGATTTTTTAGTTCGTCCGGTACTGGTACATCGTTGCAACCGACACAAAACAACAAAATTGTTAATGTACAAAATAGTAAAGTTATTCTCATCAATATTTTTCCTTTGAAAAAAAAAAAAAGTTTAACAAAAAAATGATACAGTTATTACGTTTTCTCTTGTTATACGTATGACGCTTAAAAATTCGGTTTTTGTGGGGACACACTGCCGCGTGTCCCTACATAAATCTCAAATAAATTTTGTTATTTATTGAAAAATAAAAACCAAAATTTCCAATACTTATCGTTCTCATGGCAATGTTTTGGCTTCGCCGCCATCTCGTGATCCCATTGCCCCCCAAATTCCAAAAGGTGAGGCGTCGCTTGGCGCGGATGGTGTGGGAAATGCGATTTCTGTTCCGCTGTCAATTGTTTCGGAAACAAATTTGCCGGAACCGTCCAACAATGAGACATTGACACCGCCCGGATGAAAACTTGTTGCAGAAAATAATGCATTATAATTGTTTGCTCTGATGTAGCACGAAGGAGAATTAGGTGGTAATGTCGTATTAAAACCGACATGATACCAATGAGTTCCAAACCAGTGCCATCCGAAATAAAAACTAAAACCGTTAGTCATACCGCCGACACCGTATTGATATTCTCCGCGGATAGCCGATCCGACACAAATTGTCCGATCACTGAGATAACCTCCACTAAATCCGCCATCAGCGGCGGTCGTGTATGTTGCTACCTGTCTTTTAACGTTTTTGGAGGTTCCATTAAATTCATCAACCGCTTTTTCGCTGAAGCTGAGCGTATTACTTAGTCCGTCGGTAATTGCGCTAATAGGTCGCCACGCTCGATAACCGAAAGGTCCGCGAATTTGAGGATCCAAATTAAACTGACCAGGATTGTCTCCTGCATTGAATCGGTAACAAGTATAACCGGTTGCCGCTTCCGGTTTACTGCCAATTCCATTGGAAGGACAGATAAAAACGTCCGGTTGCGCTGCACGTGGATTATTCTTTCCACCTTGAGCGGCGGTTAGTTCACAGGCAGACCATGAGGTCATATAAACATTTTCCGACATGACACGGTCATACAGAGCTGTTTGTTCTATGTTGGGAAGCAAGGCAATGAGTCCGCTCCAACGACCCGCTTGAATGCCAGCATTTAACGAGCCAATAGCATCACCAAGTGCCGCCGGAAGAGTGTTTTGAGTGTCTGCGTAAGTGTGAACAGCAAGAGTTAGCTGTTTCAATTTGTTGGAACACTGCATCCGTCTTGCCGCCTCGCGTGCGGCTTGAACTGCGGGCAACAGAAGAGCGATTAACACACCAATAATCGCAATCACCACAAGAAGTTCGACCAACGTAAAGCCGAATCGTGAAGAGCGAATAGAAGAGAAGAATTTAGTGAAAAAGCGTTGAAAAATCGAATACTCTCCACTATCCGTTCTCAACTCTCCACTCCATATAGCCCCCCCCCCCCTGCTTTGTGTAATTTGTCCATTTTAACATTTGACTTTTCGCAAAAAATATTGCGAAAATCCCAACAACACATTTCACTAAATTTTCCATTGTCATTCTCCTTATTTTCTAAGGTTTTACAA
>JAIRTV010000631.1 GCA_031254675.1 Planctomycetaceae bacterium
TCATGTGATTTTCTACCATATTCCAATAACGCTTGTTGAGTCGCTTATCACCAAACTCAACTGCAATGTCCTTTAAAAATTCAACATACCGCGTATCATAAACAATTATCAAAAAACACCCAATACCAATTTAAATTTGTGTAGATACTTTTGCATGTAACCCATATTTGTCAACTAAATTTCTGAGAACAACCGGTAACGTAAGCAGAGGATTTGTTCTGGCAAAGCCCATAGATGCACAAGAAACACACACGGATACCAAACAATAACTGCTGATTTCGCAAAAGTCGAACAGAAATATCAAAAATCTAATTTCGATCCGCAACGGATTGGATTTCATTATCCGCTATGTCGGGCTGGATAAATCTGATAGTCCAAATATTTTTTTTGAACACAGAATACACGGAATACACAGAAAAATCAGGCAAGCATAAAATAGTAGCCCGAACGGTTACAGAATAAGAAACTGCCTAATTTTATTGTCAGTCATTGTTTACGAACCGATACAATAATTGAAACCGTTCACGTTGACGATTGAAGTTTGTCGTCTTTTGTGAACGGTATTTTTTGTTACCGGCGTTATTGAGAATATTCTTATTGAGAATATTCTTATTGAGAACATTCACAGTCCCGGAATATCCAGATTTTCTTCCTCAGCAACTTTTCGGAGTTTGGCAAGCGCTCTGGCTTCGATTTGCCGGACACGTTCTTTGGTCACACCGATTTCCGCACCAACTTCGTTCAATGTCAACGGCGCTTCCGTACTGCCAATTCCAAATCGACTAATAATAATCTTTTGTTCTCGTTCATCCAATTCGTTGAGAAGATAACCGATTTGTTGACGCCGTTCAAATTGATCTTTTTCTTCTTGTTGCAAATTTCCACGCATATCAATTGTCGAACTCAACAACTCTTCCTCATTCAGATGGAACCGATCACGATGTTTCTTTTCATCAGGAATAGTTCTGGCAAAATTTCGTGTTACCGCCCAAGTCGCATAAGTACTAAATCGATTGCCACGACCATAATCAAATTTATCAACCGCCCGAAGTAACGAAAAATTGCCGTCACTGATCAAGTCAAAAAATGTCGCATACGGTCCAATATGACGTTTGGCAATCGACACCACAAGACGAAGATTCGCCGAAACAATCTCATTTTTCGTGGCAACCGCTTGCTCATATAATGTTTCGATTTTTGTCATCAAATGAATTTTAGGATGCGTGGGGTCGTGTTGTTCGCGAAGTCGTGAGGCTTTGAATTTTAGGTAATTCATTTTGCGAAACAAATGCATTTCTTGTTCCGCATTGAGAAGCGGAATTTTGTACAACCCCGAAAGGTAAGGCGGCAAATTCAATCCGTCAGAAGATGTCGCGTGTTCCGAAACAGAAACAGGAGAATGTTCCAAATCGTCCGGCACTTCAACAAACACAGGAAACGATTCCGGCAATGATTGCGAAATTCGTTTACTGGACAAATGTTGCGACGCACGAACCGGCATTGTTCCTAGAATAATTCGTTCGCGTTCCGGTGTTATATCGTGAAATTCCGAATTGTCGATAAAATCAAGAACA
The DNA here is from genome assembly GCA_031254675.1 of Planctomycetaceae bacterium. Lineage (GTDB taxonomy): Bacteria > Planctomycetota > Planctomycetia > Pirellulales > Thermoguttaceae > WRKP01. Next base: position 1,575 of record JAIRTV010000631.1, read on the forward strand.
AGCTCTTCAATTCGTTTGGCACGAAGTTGTCCAATAATCCGGTAAATACTACCACGAGTCCGATGATAAATACTAGTCAATTTTTCAACCGAAATTCCACGACGAAATTCATCAAAGATTTGTTGCTTAACATTTTCATCCAACGGTGTGTTTCGATTGGGAAAAAGCGGCACATCGGTATTATTTTCGTCAAACGTTTTCAACGTGTAACGAATTGTCTCAACACTCCGCCCCATGTATCGCGCAATTCGTTTGGCAACCTCCGTCGGAGAAACCGAAGTCCCAACAAATCGCCGCGCCGACGAAATAATAAATTGTTTTTCCTGATCGGTCAACTGGCTAAAACGCTCTCCACGTTCAATACGTTTGGTTTCATTTTTAAGAAAATAGTCAATCGAACTTTGCAGAAAACCAACACGCTTTTTCTTGCCAAAAATAAATCGCCGCGTTACCAGTCCTTGATTTCGCCAACGCGAAATTGTTTTGCTGGAAACATTGAACCGCTTACAAAGCTCCTCAATTGTCCAGACTTTTTCGTCAACCTCCGCAACCGACACATTGGCAGCATCGAACACATCTTCAATAAACAGCAAAAGATCATGTTTGACTTTTTTTCCGTCAAGCATGACATCTTGATGCAATTCCGCACGAAAATCAGTAATTCCGGCACAAATGAAACGATAAGTATAAGTTTCATTCCGGCTGATTTCCTGATACAGTTTTTCGGCACGACGGCTTTGTTCGATTTTTTTCTCGCGGGGAGCATAACGAACCTGTTGATCCGCTAATTCCTTCATCACATTAAGGGAATAATAACGGTGCATCACCGCCCTCTTGGGATTCAATGTTAGTAACATAGTTGTCATTCACATAAGAGTACAGTAAAAAAATTGTTATTTTGAAGCTGGTTTGGTTCACAACAAATAAACAACTCAACAAAATCTAAAACCCAATTGTTGCGTCATAATATTATTGTTCAATTTGAATAAACCAATATCTATCGTCCGTACAAACTACGATATCCTTACAAAAAAAAACATTTGTAACATCAAAATAACAGAAACGAAAAGACACAAAAAAAATTAAAAAGTCTGTTCCAAATTTCCAATATAAAATAAAGAAATTCATTCATCCTTTTTAGAGACCAACACGGGCATTCTTGTTACTCGAAAAATCAAAAAATAACAAACCGAATTTCAAGAACAATAAAATTAAAAATAAATACTCAATAACATCCATTGTCATTTTAACAACAATTCTATTTTAGCCGCAATTATTTCAACAAATCAGGAACCGGTAAATCTAAGGACATAATCATCATTCGCGTGGTAAATTTTATAATGTTACGGTTTAATTTTTCCATGAATTCTTGTCCGCGATATTGGGCAATCGGATCTTCGGCTTTTAGATAATAAGTTGCCTGTGTATCGGGATAATGCGCCCAAACAAACGCATCAACTAGTGAGGCATTGGGAGCGAGCATAAAATAAAAGTCGATCATTCTTTGCGATTCAATTTTCAATATTTCGTCCACCAATTTTTGATACACTGGAGACGGATGATATAATTCCCTCAAAATCAGTTGTCTTTTCCATTTTTCGGGAATATTATAGTGACGATTATAATAATCATAAGTCAACCGATGAATTGCGTAAGCTTTTCCTTCTGGTGTTGTCAGCAATGTCGGATCGACAGCCAAAAGTTCTTCGATTGTCAAGGGCGAATCCGCGTTGATGGCAACACGAAATGTTTCAAAATAAAGTGCTTCTTTACTGCCAAAATGATAGTGAATACTTCCCAAATTGGCGTTTGCTTCTTGGGCAATCATTCGAGTTGAGACTTTATCGAAACCGTGGGCTGCAAAAAGCCGACTGGCAGCATCTAATAGGAGTTCACGAGTATCAGCCATTGTAGTACCTCAAAAAAAGGGTAAATTCAACATGTTTCTATAAATTCTTCCATTTTTATTAACCATTCAATCTGGTTAATCTTTTGGTTGAAACACAACACCGCCAAATCGATAAGATTAACTTTTTTTATTCTCCTATTATTTATGTTTGTGACACGATTTTGAGTAGGGGCAAATTAAGGACGAGTAACATATTTCGGATTGTGATTTTCATGAGGAGATATTTATTGTCTTCGAAAAAACGTTCGCCGTGGTAATGGATAATATTCCTTTTGGTGAGCCAATAATACACGACTTGCGAATCGGGATAGTGAACCCAGGCGTAAGCTTCGGCGTAGGAGGCATTGGGAACAATTAGGGAATACAACCGCAATCTGCTTTTGCTTTCCGGTTTAAAAACTTCTTCGACGAGGCGACTATAAACTGGTGAAGGGCGAACGATTTCGTTAAAAATGACGGCGAGTTTCCATGTTTCGGCAATATAAAAATGTCGGTGAAACCAGTCGGAGACGATTCGATAAATCGCATAACTTTTTCCTAGAGGAGTTTCGAGTAGGTTTGGTTCTTCGGCGAGTAGTGTTTCTATTTCCAGAGCGTCGGCAAGACCGTTGGCTAACTTGTAAACTTCGACATATAAATTTTCTTTCGTTCCGAAATGATAATGCAGACTTCCCTGATTGACGAGGGCTTTATCGGTGATCATTCGTGCTGTTACGTTGTCATAGCCGAATTGACTAAACAGTTGGCAGGCAACATCTAAGATCATTTGTCGTGTGTGTGAGGCTTTTTTATTGATCATAGTTGAGTTATTTAGTGTATTATATTGGTCAAATGATTGTTTTAATTTAATAATTTACGATTTTTTTTGAATTATGTAAATATTTTAGTCGAAGAGGTCAATATGACTTATAGAGACAGTATATCTCGAATAGAGATAAAGTCAACTGGTTAATCTAAAATTTATTGATTTATCGCATAAAATTATTGGCAAAGACGATATTGGCGAATGCGGAATGGCGAAATCGTTGAAACGGGAAAGCCAAACACACTTGCTTGGCAAATCAGAACTTATGTTGACATTTTTTATTTTGTTTTGATTTTGACATTTCCGTGAAATTTTTTTTTATCCGTTTCTATTCACGTAAAAATCGCAACTTCATTTCTGAGTAATATGCTCCTTGTACTTGCAATTTCGGTTTTATTTTTATTGCGATTATCTGATTTTAATGAGATT
>JAIRTV010000639.1 GCA_031254675.1 Planctomycetaceae bacterium
TAGACCTTTTCTCTCATTTTTTGCGCGTTTCGTGAAATTTCATGTCTTTCGTGTTTAACTCTTTTTTTAACACGAAACAGACGGAATAAGACAAAAAACAAGAAAAAAGATTGTCGTGATGTCAAGATGATTTTATTAGAACACAGAATACACAGACAACACAGAATTTTTTGGGTTTTTCCATGTCCTCCGCGTCTTCTGCGTCCAATTTATTCATTGAGAAAAGAATCATCAGCATAAGTATTAAACCGAAAGACCTTGTATCAGAGAAAAATCAAAGCAATCGTCTCATAATTGCAAGTTTCTTGTTCCTTGCTAGAATAATAAAGAAAAATGAAGAAATTTGTATAAAATAACGAAAATTAGTAAAAGCATGTTTTCCGTCGTTGATCTTTCGGGCAATTTTCTTAATTGTTTGCCGAGTTCGGTTCGGCACAAATTACCAGTTACCAATTACGTATTTTCGTTCTAAAAACCATGAAAGTCAATATTTCAATCTTTGTTGGCGGAGTCCTCAGAGGAAGCAAACAAATTACAACGCCTTGCATGATCGGTCGAAGTCGAGAAGCAGATTTGCCAATCGCTCATCCGGCAATAAGTCGGAAACATTGCGAGTTGTTCGAAAAAGCAGGCAATCTTTATCTTCGCGACAATAGCTCGCTGAATGGAACCATTTACAAAGGCGGATATATCGAAAACCCAACACAACTCTCAAACGATGATGAATTTGCCGTCGGCGAACTAACATTCAAAGTTTCGCTTCTGGCTGCCGCCTCGTCCGAAGAACAACAAGAAATCATGGACGCCGCCACTGTTGCCATTTCCGGCGATTCCGTCAATAACAACGACAACAACAATCTTTCGGACGCCAATAACACAAATAACGCCAATCAATTGCCTGCGAATACCGGAACAGTTGCAGAGTCTCAACCAGCGTCTCTGCCGGAACCTCAGCCAACTCCCCAAACACCAGCCAATGAAACTCGTCCCCCAAAAAAAGCATCCAACAAGATTTCGCCCAAAGATGTACGCATCGTCACCTAAAATAGATTGCCACAATCTATCGAACCATAAAACAAATTTTGCTTTGCCAAAATTCGTCTCTTCCAAAAAATCTCGCCTATTTTGAACAAAAAAATTAGATTTGAGAAATCTTTTGTCCATAATTTTCGTGCGAAAACATTATGGTTCGGATTGGTTGAAAAGCAAGGCAAGAAGCCACGAAACCGTTCCCAATACTATCCCAAACAGGAAAATAATTGTCCCCAATGTTGCGGAAAAAACGGCAAGCTGGTGTTGATAACCCAACAGAAATATCCCAACTCCACCCATTCCGCCAGTTAATATCGAAAAAACGGCAAGTGTTATCAAAAGTAAGGGAATAATTCCGGTTTTTCTTTTCGAAAAAGTCGGAATTGTTTGTTGTTTCCCGTATTTTTTCAAATTTGTGTCTGTTGTCTCAGTCGTTTTCACAATATTTTCATCGGATTCGTGCGATTCGGGAAGTTCTTCGGATTCAAGAAAAACATTCGGAGATAATTCTTCTCGAAGAATTGGTTCTTCCGGTGTCGGTTCGGTAGAAATCACAAATGACGCCGGAACAGATGATTTTTCTTTATTTTTATTCTTGTCTTTTTCTTTTGGTTGGTTGATGGAAATTTTGATTGCGGGAGCGGATTGATCAGATGTTTTTTTCTTTTCCGGTTCAGAAGTTTTGAGCGAAGTCTCTATTTTTGGAGCTTCGTTTTTTTTCTCGTCGGTTTTCGTTGGCGATTTTGGAACGCCAAAACCAAAAATTCCCGTACTTTTTTTCTCTTCCTTATTTTCTTTGGGAACAGATTTTTTTGTATCAATCTTGATAATTGGTTTTGCGGCGATATTTGTTTTCGTTTGCTCTATTCCGGTGTTGATGGAAAATGAAACGGAGGACGTTTCTTTTTTCTCTGCCGATTTTATTTTTTCCTCCGTATTTTGAGTTGCGGTGGTTATTTCCGATGTTGTTATTGGGGTTGGCAATGCGTGTTCCGCAACATTGTCGAAAAGATCAGGAATTGTTTCGGCAAGAACCCAAACCGCATCAGGCAACGTGTTGCGAATTTTTGTACTCGGCAACAGCTTTTTCTGTTCCGCAAACTTTTTCAAACGCTCCCAAGAAATCGGTCCTGCTTTTTTCCCATCAGCAATTTGAATAAACCATTGAATTTCCGGTTGTGTGTCCGACATAAAAACTCCTTGTCAGGTCAATAAAAAATGTTTCATCACATCGGCTACCGTACAAAAAACCAAACAAATACCCAAATTTTTTGGTAACCTTATTATGTAACCGGCATCTTTTTTATAATTATTCACGTAAATAATCAAGAGGGTAGGGCGATATTTTTTCAAAAGATTTTTTCGTAACTGCCTATTTAACGAATCTCAGAAAGTACCGCGTTGACGGAGCGATTGTTTTTCATGTTTTTCAATCACGGCGTCGCCTCCATCAATATCCTCTTTTCACTATTTCATCGGAAATAGATGTTGCGATAATTTTGTGATGGACTGGTGATTCGGGTTGTCTATGGTACAATAGAACAAGGTTTGAATCATTTTAGAACACAGATTTTGTTGGTGATATGTTTACAATTCAATGCACAACCTGTAACGCGAAACTTATTGTTAGGCATGAAGAACTGATCGGTCAGATTCTGGCGTGTCCGAAGTGCGGAGGGATGGTTCTTGTTCAGCAACCCGACGAAATTGCTGTATCAACTCCATTCAAAAAATTTCCCGACATGCTAACAAGTGAAACCGAGTCGGGAATAATCAAACCAATACCAGAAGATAACACCGCAACAAAAACAATTTCTTCACCGCCTCCCCTACCGCCAATTCCGCTTTCCAAAAAAGAACTCCAAACACGAAAAATATTGCTTAGTGTTTTGGTTGCTCTTTTCCTGCTTTTGATCACGGCTGTAGGCGTTTTAATGACTGTTAAAGGAAATCGTTTAGACCAAATTTCGCCTGAACATTCCGATATTCCGGTTGATGATTCTTCCGTTATTTCGTCAGAGACTCATTCAGAGGTTCACTCAGAAGCGGCTGCACCGCAAAAAAATTCTCAAGAAGATATTTTGGAAAATACTGCGAAAAATACACAAAACGATAATTCGGAAAAAATACCAGAGAACACGGCACACACGGCAACAGAAGAAGTTTCATCTGATATTCCCGCAACTTCGCCGAACCAAACGGAGATGACTGAAGTTACGGAAAAAGAGACGGAAAAAAATACAAAAACAGACAATGATCTTAAAAGTGATCAACTTGCGGCGTTACTGGCTCAAACGCCGAAAGAACCGGAAATTCGATCAACAACAGATTTATTGTCCGATATTGAAAAGAAAATGCCCGGTATTTTTCCGGCTTCGCCCTTGCTTTCGTTGGACATTTCGGCGCGGCTTGCGATTCCGCTTACCGGACTCAAACTCGATAAAACGCCGTTATTGGATGCGATTCGTTTGTTTTCCGATCTGACGGAAATTCCGATAACGTTTGATATTGATGAAATGCGTCCGCGCGGGATTCAAATTGATCGTCCGCTAACGCTTCAGTTCGACAACGGAACAGCAGGCGAAATGTTGACGAAAATTCTCGCGGTTGATGACTTGGAACCAGTCATTGAAGATCGCCAACTTCTGATTACTGTTGCACCGGAACGCCGCAATAATCCCACAGAACGAACTTTTGACGTAACAGATTTAGTCGAAAACACAAAAAATTCCGCACAACCACTCACGCCGGAATATCTTGCTGAAATTCTGCAACGACTCATCGATCCGACCAATAATTCTTTTATCCGAATTGCGGGAAATTCGCTGGTTGTTCAAAACCGATTCCGGCAATTGGATGAAACATTGCGCGTTTTGGAACAGTTGCGAGTTATTCGGAATTTACCGCAACAAACCGAAGTTGTTGGCGAATTGTTGGTTCCAGAAGCGTTCGGTTGGGATGCCATGATGACCCCAATAACATTGAATTACTATCGACCAACTCCCCTGTCCGAAATTTTTACACAACTGGAATCAGCAACAAAACTTCATATTCTTATCGATCATAAAGCGTTACATCGGGCGTTAAGTCCGTTGCAGCCAATGAAAGCAACCGTTTCGTGTAATCATGGAACTGTCCATGAGGCACTCGAAAAATTGCTTGCGTCGGTTGATGTTGCGTCATTGACTTATCGGATTGTTGGTCATGACACTCTCGAAATCACAACAACAGACACCACACGACAACCCGAAAAAATGAGTATTGAAATTCATCGTTTCACAACAGCAACAGACGAAACACCAGAAGAACTTGTGCGAATAATTCGTTCGGCGTTGGAACCGGATTCATGGCGATTACCGAATGATCCCGAAACTGTCGGTCATGGCGATATTGTTATTGATTATCCTGCCGCTTGTCTGTTAATTCGCCAAAGCCAACCTGTTCAACACCAAATCCGACTCTGGCTCGGCAACAAACAAACACAAGAAAAATAGTAAAAATGTTCCATTGAGCCATAACTTTTTAAGTACAAAAATAAAGTAATCTATCTTTTTTCCGATTCGATTTAATAAACTTGCTGTTTGAACCGATAATAACGCTATGTTCGGTTTCCTTCGAAATGAATTATTTCGATAAAACCAGTTCGATTCTCGACTCTAGCCATACACGGCAATGAAATAGACAAAATTTCTTTATTCGATTTTGTACGATTGCTGGAACACGCTTGTCAGCGATCATATTCTTTTTTTCTCGCCTTTGTTGTTGATTTTTCAACATCGTATTTATTGCTGTTATTTTTTTTCATTAATTGTCGCAGTACGCTCCAAAAGAGAATATTTGTGTTTTTTTACACAATAATGAAATTATTATGGCTATCATCAATATCGTCAATTTAAGTTTCGCTTATAGTGGTGAAATTCCTTTATTTTCCAACGTTTCCTTGCAAATTGATACACGTTGGAAACTTGGTTTGATTGGACGCAATGGTCGTGGTAAAACGACATTGCTTCGTTTAATACTTGGCGATCTCGTGTACGACGGGAGAATAGAAGTGCCGGTTCCGGTCAAATATTTTCCGTACATTGTACCTGATAAGA
>JAIRTV010000537.1 GCA_031254675.1 Planctomycetaceae bacterium
GTTTCGCCGAAGGGTTTGCACCCACCATCACGTCGGCGATAGCCGACTCGACCCTGTTTCCGGCTGGCAATCAGATTTCAAACCGTTTGGCAACACAGATTGCCGGCTCAACACAAGGGCTGGTCGGCTATCGCCGACGCGACCTTTCGGCGAAAGGTCGCCCACCTTGTAGTTAATAGTTAATAGTTGATAGTGAATAGTTCGCAAGCGGAATTATTACCAAAATGGCAACAATTCCGCTTGCGGCATTTCAACTATTCACTATTCACTCATAACTATTAACTACAAGGTGGGTGATGTTTCGCCGAAGGGTTTGCACCCACCATCACGTCGGCGATAGCCGACTCGACCCTGTTTCCGGCTGGCAATCAGATTTCAAACCGTTTGGCAACACAGATTGCCAACTCAACGCAGGGACGAGTTGCCTAACGGCAACGCGACCTTTCGGCGAAAGGTCGCCCACCTGAAAAGAAAGATCGCCCACCTTTTTAGAAACATCACGTCGGCGTAATTAGAAATATTATTTTATATTGAGTTACAACAAAAAATCCTAGACACAAAAACATAATGTCGCTTTCACTACAATAATTCTTTGATTCTCTGAATTGTTTCGTCGAGTTTGGCTTGGTCAGCAACATTTTGTTGTAGAAATTGGTCAATAATTGGTTTCATTTTGATAGCGTGATCAATTTCAGGATTGCTTCCGGTGCGGTAGGCACCAATGGAAATTAAATCTTCGTTATCAAGATAAACACCAAGCAGTTTTCGCATTAACCGTGCCGCCTTCAAATGGTCAGGATCGCAAATGTCCGGCATCAATCGCGAAATACTTTCAATCGGATCAATCGCCGGATAATGTCCACGCGTACTCAATTTTCGTGACAACCAAATATGTCCGTCCAACAATCCACGCACCGTGTCGCCAATCGGATCGTTGTGGTCGTCGCCTTCAACCAAAACCGTAAAAAACGCAGTGATCGTTCCTGTTACAGAACGCCCCGCTCGTTCAACCAATTTCGGTAACATCGCAAAAACAGACGGCGGATAACCTTTGGTGGTTGGCGGCTCTCCAGCAGCAAGACCAATTTCGCGTTGCGCCATGGCAAACCGTGTAAGCGAATCCATCATCACCAACACATTGTTTCCACGATCACGGAAATATTCCGCAATTGCCATTGCGGTCATGGGCGCACGAACACGCATCAACGCCGGTTCGTTTGAGGTCGCAACAACCACAACACTTTTTTTCAAACCAGCAACTCCCAAATCGCGTTCGATAAAATCGTTCAATTCGCGTCCCCGTTCGCCAATCAACCCAATAACAATAATATCCGCATCCGTATAACGTGCAATCATACCAAGCGTTACACTTTTCCCAACACCGGAACCGGCAAAAATACCAAGCCGTTGTCCGCGTCCACACGTCAACATGCCGTCAATCGCACGAACACCGGTTGCGAGAATTGTGTTAATACGCGGACGAGAACTAGCAGGCGGCGGACTATTATCGAACAAAATCCGATCTTCAAGAACCGGCAACGGCAAACCATCAACAGGTTTGCCTTCGGCATTGAGAACTCGTCCCAATAAATTTTCGCCAACACGGAGCCACGGCAATGTCTTCGTGAGTCGAATACGATTACCGCGTCGAACTCCAGTAATGTCGCTGTACGGATAAAGAATGGTGAGTTCGTCTTTGAACCCAATCACTTCGGCAACAAGCGATTCGCCTCCAGGACGGTCAATTTCCGCAACACTACCAACCGGACTAGGAAAATCCGCCGCCGCAATCGTCATTCCGTGCGTCTGAACAACCGTTCCAACAAGCCGCGCCGGCATAACGTTTCGAATATGATCTTCAAGATTTTGCATAGTCTCTCTCCAAAAAAACGACAAAATATTACCAAAGGTCAAATAATCCAACAACAAGCAAACCAATAGAAACAAAAATATTCATTTGAAAAAACGCAACATTAACACGCACCAAATCAATTGGTTTATCCGATTGTGGAACCGCAATCCAATGTTCAACCGCCAAAATCAATGCCGCCGCAACAACACCAAGTTCAAAAATTAATCCGAATAATTCGTAAACGCACGGAATTGCCGCTAAACAAAGAACCGAAACAACATGGCATATTGCGGATAATCGGAATGCTGTTTTATTTCCATATTTTCCCGGCACGCTAAATAGACCGGTTTTGTGATCGAATTCTGTATCTTGTGTTGCGTAAATCAAGTCAAAACCGGCTGTCCAGAATAACACCGCCAACGCCAACAGAATAGGCGGTAACGGAATTGGAAAAAGAACCGGTCGAATAACAATCCAAGAAGCAAGCGGCGCCAGCATTAACGCTCCGCCAAGCCAAAAATGCGCCGCAACTGTCCAGCGTTTTGTGTAACTGTAGCAAAAAAGAAACAATAGAACCGGCAACGAGAAAAAAAACGGAATCCGGTTCGGAAGAAAAAGCAATGTTGATCCAACAAAACCAATCGAACAAAACGCAACAAAAAACAAGACACTTCGTTCCGTCAACAACCCTGATGGTAGATGTCGATTTGTGGTTCGGGGATTTTGAGCGTCTAATTTGCGGTCTGCCCAACGATTAAACCCCATTGCCGCGCTTCGTGCAAAAACCATACACAACAAAATACCAAACCATTCAATTATTCGGGGATAATATTCCGGATTTTCGTGCCAATTCAATTTCAGAGCCATTGCTCCGCCCAGTAGCGCAAACGGCAACGCAAAAAGAGTATGAGAAAACCGAATCAATCCCAATAATTTTTGCAACAAATCCATTGTAACAGTTCATTCAAAATCATTCAAAATAAAAACCAATTCTCAAAGTGCTAAAAGTATAACAATGACAATCTATGTTGTCAATTTTTTTCCTACTGTTCACCGACTGGTTATGAATTTAGATAAACGAGCTGAGTTTTGCTGACAAAAAGATGGACGATGTTGGAGGTAGATGATATTTTGCTTGCAAGAAAGGGGCAGAATTGCCTAACGGCAATGCAACTGTGAGTGAAGCCCTTCGGCGAAACATCACCTACCTTATTACCTTGTTTTAAAAGGTTTATTCTGTTTCGTTGCTGACAACGATTTTTCCGACTAATGTATTTTGTTGGAAATTGGCAAGGACATACGTATTTCGTCCGGCGTCCACACGAATTGTCCGGCTGTGTTTCGAACCCAATGAGTGTTGAGCCGGCGAATTTTGATAGTTGTTGGCGGAATGAGATAAGGACGGTTGCAACGTCAAACGATGTTCCCCTTCAGGTATTTCAAGGCGTAAGACTTGAATTTCCGCCGGCAAAAGATTCCAGCAACGAGTATCGGCGGTTTCGAGCGCTTCCCAGAGAATACCGCCAAGTTCCAATGCCAAACTAATCCAGTTATTGCTGTCGATTGCTTCCTTGCTTCCATAAACAATCCCTTTTTTGAACGCACGCCGAATAACAGCTTTAGCGATTATTTGTGGTTTTACGGCTTCGAATTGTTCTTCTGCCATGCGCCCGATATTGGTTAATGTTTCTGTTTGCCCCGCCCACGTTCCGTCAACCGCCACCGTAAGCAAAGGAACCGTTTCTTGCGGGCGAACAACCACAGGAACCATAATCGGCGCAAAATCAGGAATCATTGGACCTTGACTGGACATCGCCAACATCAATGTTACCCAGAATTGTGTTGCCTGTAAAACTTCGCAGTTTTGTTGCAATTTGTAAGGTCCAGCTCCAACCAACCCAAAAAGATACACCACCCCATGTCCCGGCGCACAATAAAAACCAGTCTTCGCTCGCTCCAGATCGTGTTGCCCTTGCACAAACTCCGGCTCCCAATTGCAAACAGTTGCGTAAGCTTTTTGAACATCATCGTAATTCCGAAGAGTTGCTTCTTGCATTGCGCCAATCAAATAAGGTCCAATAGCAACTTGCCGATAAGATTCTGCTTTGGGGTTGAGTATTTTTTGTTGATTGTTTGGGTCTTTGACAGCAGCTTGTTTGATAATCTCGTTTTGCTTTTGACCAATTTGCAAAGCATAAGCCGGAGCATCGGTTCCATCATACATTAAATTCGCCAACGCCAGAAAAACACGAATCAACACTTGTTCATAATCTTCGCCGGCATAAGAAACCGTGTTGTCGTCAACCAACATGGCAAGCGTTTGTTCGGCAACACGGACTGCGCGTTCGTGTTCGATTTTTTCGAAATGATTACGAACCTCTCTCAACAATTTTTCGGCTTCGCGTGGTTTGCCGTTGCAGAGTTCGATGATGGATTGGTTCAATTTAAGCAAATCAGATTCGCCACGTCGTTTTTTTTTCAAGCTTTTCGTGATTTCATTCTGGGCATCATTGAGTTTTCCCTGCTCGAAATGGTTTCGGATTTTGAGATGGCGTTCGCCAAAACTCGCGCAACCCGACACCACAATCAGAACACTGACCAGAAAAAAACGAAAAATCAATTTCACGCCAATAACAAAATCCATTGCGGAATCGTATCGTTTCTCCTCTTTTCCCGCAAGAGCAAAAAAGTGAATAGTTAGTAGTGAATAGTGAATAGGTCGCAAGCGGAATTTCAACCATTCACTATTAACAACAAATGTTCAAGATTTTTCCTAGCGTTCATAGGGTGGTTGTTCATTTAGGTAAACCAAAGGTGGGCAACCTTTCGCCGAAGGGTTTTCACCCACGGTTGCGTTGCCGTAAGGCAACAGTGAATTAGATTCG
>JAIRTV010000647.1 GCA_031254675.1 Planctomycetaceae bacterium
ATCATAACAATACTGAACTTTTCCGAAAAATTAAACACTCACACAAATTGATGTATCATTCGATTGTTCTTGTTAAACAGGTTCCTGATACTGCCAATATTACCGCAGACGCCATGAAAGAAGACGGCACAGTGAACCGTTCCGTGTTGCCGGCAATTTTCAATCCGGAAGACCTACACGCCCTCGAAATCGCTCTCAATCTCAAACAACGTTTTGGCGGTACTGTTACTGCCATCTCCATGGGACCACCCAAAGCAGCGGATATTTTGCGGGATTGTCTGTTTCGCGGAGCTGATCGAGCTATTCTGATTACAGACCGACGAGCAGCCGCAAGCGATACGTTGGCAACAAGTTATATTCTCGCCCAAGCCGTCAAAACAGTAAATCAATTCGATTTCGTTTTCACTGGTCGCCAAGCGATTGACGGCGATACCGCCCAAACCGGACCACAATGCGCCGAAAAACTTGGTATTCCACAAATCACTTACGCAGAAGAAATACTCGAAATTCAAAACAATAAAGCAACCGTGCGACGGAATATCGGCAATGGTTGGGAAATTGTTCAGGTAACACTACCAGCTCTCCTCACCGTCATCGAAACCGCCAACACACCACGTCCCTGTTCGGCAAAACGGATGATGAAACACAAAAAAGATCGCGTTCCCGCCGAAGTAACACCAGAACAAATCAACGAACTCAAAGAAAAAAAACGACTCCTCGAACAATGGAGTCTTGATGATATCGGTGCCGACTTAAACCGTTGCGGTGTTGCCGGTTCTCCTACCAAAGTTTTTCGTATTCAATCTATTGTTTTGAAAAAAGAAGGATTCACCGAAATACCGCCAACAAAAGATGGAATAACAAAATTAATTCAAGAACTCGTCAACGATAAAACATTGGGATAAAATTAGGATGAAATAGTTGGAATAAAACTCGGTCTGAAGTCGTCAAATTCATTATATCTCTTATTTTTTGGCAGGATTTTTCCAGATTCTGACGATTTTTTTGTTTTGAAACTGTTCGAATCAAAAAAACAAAGTAAACTTGGACGGTATTTTTTTCTTTTTTCTGATTACGAAGAGTTTTCATGGATAGACGTCGTGTTGTGATTACGGGTATGGGATTGGTTAGTCCTTTGCCTTCTTCTCTTGAACTTTTTCAGGAAGCGTTGGTTTCCCGAAAAGGAGCGGTTCGTCCCTTTCTTTGGAACGGCAAGGCGATTCATTCTGTTTCTGTTGCTGCTCCGGCGTTGTTTGAAGGAACTATTGACGATTTTGATTTACACGATGCCGGACAGAAAAAAGTGATCAAAAAAGGTCTGAAAGTCATGTCGCGTGAAATTCAGATGGCGGTTGCTGCGAGTTGCCGAGCTCTTCATCACGCCAATATCGCCATCGGACAATTCCCATCGCATCGTCTTGGAATTTCATTTGGTTCGGATTACATTTTGACAACGATTGACGATGTGATTGATGGTATTCGGGCGTGTTGTCCTGGTTCAACGGATTCGGAAGACTCAAGAAGTTTGAAAAATTCGGAAGCAGTTATTGGTTTTGATTTTTCCCGTTGGGCGTCCGAAGGACTCACAAAAATGCAACCGCTTTGGCAACTCAAATATTTGCCGAATATGCCGGCGAGTCATATTGCGATTATCAATGATTTTCATGGTCCGAGTAATTCGATTACATTGCGGGAAGCGTCGATTGGGGCTTGTGTTGGTGAATCAGTGGCAATCATTGCGTCGGGGCGTGCGGACATGATGCTTGTAGGAACAACCGGTAGTCGGTTGCATCCGTTGAAGATGCTCCACGCAATTCAGCAAGAAGAATTGGCGGCAACTGCGTGCAAACCTTTTGATCAAGATCGAGATGGTACGGTTCTTGGCGAGGGTGCCGGTTCGCTTGTTTTGGAGGAATTGGAACACGCCCAAAAACGCAACGCCACTATTTGGGGCGAAGTGGTTTGTGGTTCTTACCGAACTCGCCATAACCAAACGAAAACAGATCGACGGCGTGAAGTTATTCGAAGTGTTTTGTGTGATGTGCTTCGTCGAAGTGGGATGGAGCCGGAACAAATTGGTCATATTAACACTCATGGGTTGGGAACTCGTGATTCGGATTATGCGGAAGCGTTGGCGATCAACGATGTCTTCGGAAATCGTCAACACCCAATTCCATTGAGTGCGATCAAAGGTTTCTTCGGCAATCTCGGAGCCGGTAGTGGTGCGGTGGAATTGATTGCTGGAATTTTGGCGTTACAACGGGAATTGTTGTTTCCGACCTTGAATTTTTCAACACCGGATCCAAAATGTCCCATAACACCGAGAACATCGAATCAAGAAAAGAGTACGCCGAGTGGTCAATCATTTATTAAAATTGCCGTCAATCCTCAAACGCAGGCTTCAGCGGTACTTGTCCGGAAATTCCGGTGAACGGATCCAACCAAAGAAAAATAAACGAAAACGTTTTGCTATGAAAATGACTGCTCTGAATTGACAATGGAGAGAGATGGTTTATAATGTGTTACTGATTTTTTAATGGCAGATGGTTATGGAATTGTGGTTGGTGTTTATTTTTTTGATTTTTGGTATTCCACCCAAGCGCGGGCGGCTAGCTCAGTTGGTTAGAGCGCTGCTTTCACACGGCAGAGGTCACTGGTTCGAATCCAGCGCCGCCCATATTATCTACTTTACCTTCTCTAACATCTTCCACAAAATCGGTAAAATGTTTGGTGAATTTCTGCATAAAACCGAGTTCTCGCTGTAGGAAATCTTGTTGCAACATCTCTAAATTGTTCTCATCGCAACACCTTCGACTCAATACTTTCAAGTAGAATTGTCGTAACTGAATTAGACAATTCACAAAAAAAACACGCAAGAGAGAAAATTATCGTGAACGCTTACAAACACGGTAAAAATATGATGTGATAAAATTGTAAACAATGATTTAAACATTATAATGATTATCAGAAATTGCATTCACAAATCCAAAACCACAAACCCAAAATCATAAATTCCCCATCACAACACCCAATGGACTCAAACTTAATCTTGCGGACGAAACTGATTCAGTCGTTTCATAATGCTCCAACGAAACTAGTGTTAGCACTTTCGGGTGGCGGTTCACTTGTTTTGAGTGATTTGTTGACGGTTTCCGGTGCTTCACGCACTCTAATCGAAGCCTCCGTACCGTATTCGGAAGAATCACTCAACCGGTATATCGGACGTGTCCCCGAACAATATTGTTGCCAACGAACCGCTCGGTATATGGCAATGACCGCATTTCATCGTGGTATTCGTTATCTCCGCGCCGAAAAAACAAAAAATTCCCTCGTTGACGGCATGTTCAATAAAAGATCAATCGATGTCTCCCATATCGACGACACGCGGTTTTATGCCAAAAATGTTGTCGAACAGCTCGAAGACGAAGATTTGGGCGATTATGTCGATTTGATCGGAGTTGGTTGTGCGGCATCGTTGGTAACCGATCGAGATAAAAAAGGGAATTGTCGGTTTCATATCGCAACACAAACACTTCGCCGTACTATTGTTTTTTCGCTTCAACTGCTCAAAAACTCCCGAACACGGCAAGAAGAAGAACGTTTGCTCGCCAACACTATTCTCAACGCCATCGAAACAACACGTTGCGAAACACTTGCCCCAACTTGCCCGCCAACAACATTGCCAACCGTTGACGCATCCCCAAAAGAAACCGCGACCGACTCCGCACTTTGTAACACTTTCGGCGCAGGAACAACAGACTCCTTTCCAATTCGGGAATTTTTGCCGTTGGATTTGAAACCGGAAGAAATCATTGTCGGCAAACAAACAATCGGTTCTCCTCCCTTGGTCGAATTATTTTTCGGCAATATTCAAGCAGTTCTCTGGAAAAACGGAACGATTCGGCAATTCAAGTTGCGTAAAAAGATTTCCGCTTCGAAAAAAGAACCGTTAAAAAATTACGACCATTCCCAGAAAAAAATGGAATGGACTCAAGCTATTTTCCCTGGTTCGTTCAACCCCATTCACAAAGGACATGCGGAAATGATTGATATTGCCGAACATCGATTGGGTAGTCGCGTGGCGTTGGAGATTTCCATTCAAAATGTTGACAAACCGCCGCTGGATTATATGGAACTAGAATACCGACTCAAAGCAATTGAAAACTTGCGTCCCGAACAAGCCGTGTGGTTCACGCAAACTCCTCTCTTTGAAGATAAATCAGATATTTTTAGCGGAACAACATTTGTTGTTGGAGCGGACACGTTGCGGCGGTTTGCGGATTTGCGGTTTTACCATGAAAGCACGCATCAATTACATGATGTTTTGCGGTTGATTGCGTTTCACAATTGTCGTTTTTTGGTTTTCGCGCGGCAAGATTCGCTCGGAATAGAATCGTTGGAAGCGCTGAAAATACCGGATATGTTGCGAAGTCTTTGCGATGAAATTCCGCCGTCGGTTTTTGCGATGAATATCTCTTCCAGCGATTTACGGCGAAACGAATTTTAAACAGCCGACCTAAATCAATCCCAAAAATCCCGAACAACCGAACAAAAACGCTATCTTCACAACAACAAACCTATTAACAATAATGATAAAAAGAATGGTCAGGAAATTATTTTGTTTTATTGGTAACAGCTGTTTTTTTGCTGGTCCGTTGGTGGTCTTGGCGGTTGGAATGGCGATGATTTTCATGCGTGATATTTTCGGCTCGATCAATCCCGAAACAATTGATCGTACCAATTTGGTTCGTGTCATGAAATTCCGTGACTTCCGAATTTTGCCATTGGAAACGGTAACCGCATTGACACACCGTGCTGAAATGGAGTTTGGGCGTCAATCCAACAACAAACCCGTTTTCCAGTTCTCCAAAACCGAAAAAAAAGTTTATGCTTATTTTAGAAATAATCGGTCAAAACAAAAATCGTTTTTTGAGACCAATATTCTTGTAATGGCAAAGATACGGTATTTTCAATGGATGAACGATTACGCAACTGCTTCGCCGGAACAGCAAGTTCTTTTGATGAAAGAGGTGATTGAGGACATGAAATATTGGGAGTTGATGTTTATGGATTTTCTTCGAGCCACCGAATCGCCAATTCCTTCTATGGCAGAGTTGATTCAGGAATTTGAGAACATGATTGAATATTTCAAAATTGGAGCAACACCGGAAGAAATCGTCCGAATTGATTATTTCAAACGGCGAATGAATGCGGCGTTTGTGACGCATGAAATTCGGAATGCGGCTCAAAATTTTTCCGACAATGTTTCGAATGCCGTCTCGAATATGTTCGACTCTTTTCTGAAAATACCGAAAAAAAACGAAAAGGAAAAAAAAGAATTGAAACCCTAACCCAGGA
>JAIRTV010000025.1 GCA_031254675.1 Planctomycetaceae bacterium
GGCCCGAAAGATTAATACTTTCTACTATACGTTTTTAGCTCTCTACACCATCAACTCCCCCCCCCCCCGCTTGCCCATTTTAACATTGGACATTTTGTCCAAAATACTGACCAAAAAACAACAATACATCTCACTAAATTGTTCATTGTTATACTCCTTATTTTTTAAGGTTACATCGAAATTACCGCGAAACGTTCACCGTAAAACAATACAGCGAAAAAAACGCAACACGGCTAAATGAGATTCAAAATTTACACGTAATAAACTGGAAACCAAAGGATTTTTCCTTTTCGAAAAACTCCATATCTTAATCCGTTTATTTTGATATATCATAAATCGGAATTTTGACATGTCAAGTATCATTCTCAAAAATAATTTTTTATAAAAAGTTTATTTAAAGAAAAAATTATAATGTTGACCAGTAACAAAAAACGGTAATTATATGTAATATCATTATCACACTTTAAAATTTGGTTTTGTGTCGAAAAAGGTATTTATTTTTTTCTGAGGATAAGGGTACAGCCTTTCTGATCCGGTAACGATACATTTTTGACGGTGAGCAAACCTTTATCATTCACAACAGCATCAATTTGTTTTTGCTCCGAATCACTGTTGATTTCGGCTTGAATTTTTTCGCCGGAAGATAAATGAAACTGTTGAACACGTCGCGGCGTAACACTTAATGTGATCGGATATTGGGCGTTATCCAGAGTACAAAATAAATGGACACGATATTGTTTCGGTTCATCAGCGAGAATCTTCCAATCAATACCGCGATTGATAAAACCTTCCAAATCGCCGTTGTTCATTTCACCATTTCCAGCGTCGTTATTCAAACTACAATCCGAAATAGCAGGATAACTTTTATTCAAAGCAAAACGTTCACCATACCATGATATATCATTAAAACCGGGAAAATGATCAATCTTTTTTTGCATTGCTGTTGAATGACTTCCATTATCCCAGGCGGCAAGAAAACCATGGCGATTATTATTCATTGCCCGTAAAAAATCCGGCTTACGTCGCCAGAACACCGAATAATCCTGACGACCAAGTCGTACAATAACGTAAGGTAAGTCTTCCGAATGGCGTTCAACAAATTGTACAAGATTAACACGGTTTCCTATGGGCGTTGCAGCATCAATTTTAACCGACGGCGTTCCCCATATTCCCTTAAAACGTTTCGTGTTATTCATATTCGGTTTCCCTTCATCGTAGGTCATATCAACAAACGGAACCATACCGTCAACAACCGCAAATCGATCAGGATTGTTCATTGCCAACCTTAAAACCCCTGTTCCCATAGAAGTTCCGCTCGCATAAATTTTGTTACGGTCTGCTCCGTAATTATCAATGACCCAGTCCAAAACATACAAAACCCAGCGTTCGGTGTAATTGACAACATAATCATTCTTACGAACCAATTCAGGAAGATTGATCTGATTATTCGTACCGAACCACCAACTTTCAATGTTTCGGCGACCACGATAGTATTCCGAGGCAACTTCTTCGGCTGGCATTTTCCGATTGATCCAAACCCGATCAAACGGTTCAACACGGATATGATTTTTTTGGATACGAACCATAAATTTAAACGGTAACCCTTCTCGCCAACCCATCATTTCGTTACCAAATATCAAATGTGACATATCAAGACTTGGACGTCCCTGATGAGCGTGAAGATAAAGAAGAACCGGTAATCCTTTCGATACTTTTTTCATTGCTTCGAGAACACCAGGATTTTGTTCAATGGGTCTGATATTTTCAATATTCTTTTTGACAGGTTGTGTTGTTGCGTTTCGATTCGGTTGTATCTTTTCCTCTTTACCGACAACAGCAAAATAAAGTAACAATGAATCATCGTTTTTGAATGTATGAACGAAAAGTCCGCCGGTTCGTTCCAAAGGCGCTATATCAGGAGCAAGAATCCAACCACGCGGCGCACTTTTAATATTTTGACATTCGTCCGGGTCTTGAAACCAATCATTAGCGGAACCGGAAAGAATTTCGCTTGCAAGAATCCGAGCGCTTTCACGATTGGTTTCCGTAATCGGTTTGTCGGAAGCCATGATTTGACGGACGGAATGATCATTTTCATTCCATAATATTGCAACCTGACCATGTAATAAAAAAGTTCGGATATTTGATGTTTCTGCAACATTTTCCTGAATTTCCGCACAAAATACCGGCAATTCTCCAATAACTTGCAGAATAAATATAAAAACGAACGATAATTTCAAATAATTAAACATTTTGATTTTAATGAGTAAAATTGGTGTTTATAATGATGAACCATCTGCTCACAAAATATTGAAATATCAATATGTTCTGATATATTAAAATCTCATAAACAGAAAAACTGATTGCGTACACTTTTGGTCAATCTTATTGCAACAAAATAATTATTGTGCCAAATGATTGTTTACTGCTTCGTTGGTTCTGAGATAACGGTTATAAATTCGCAACGTTTTTACTGATGGCGATAACTGAATTGTTTCCGAACCGCTCAGATTTGTCGGTATTGTTCCGAAACGTCCCCAACCGAAAGTCCGTGATCCTTTTCCGTCGCAAAATTGTCCGTTTGCCACAAAGGAAATAATTTTCGGATTCGCATCAACAATGACCGTAAACGGTAAAAGTCCTTTACCGACAACTCCGGGATCGCTTAACCATGTCGTTTTGTCCTTTCCGTTGGAATCGTTTTTGTCCGACATAGTAAACCGAACCGCTCCCGCTTTTTCGACAACTAAAGTAATACCGGTTGATTTTTCATCTCGATTATCGAACAAAATATCTCCCTCTTTCAAAGCGTTGCCGTCAACAACAAAATCAAGTGAAATTCCTTGTGTCCATTGTAAGTTAGCGGCTTCTTTCGGAAACTTGATATATCGTTCTGATGTTTGGAGAACAAGCCCTTTTTCTGTAACTTTGGTTCGATTAGCATCAAGTTGATTAACGACGGTTTGCCATAACCCTTCAAAAAGAGATGTATCAATTTTGTGAATACGTCCGACTTCCTTATCTGTTTCAATAATCCAGTATTGATTATCAATTTCAACAAGGTCGGGATAACTCATTCGGGCAGTTGGAGAATTGGCATAAATTACGATTTCCGGTTGTGACCAGAATATCTGTCCCTCACGTTCCACGCCGCCGCAAATCCAAGCAGGGTTACGGTTTTGATAAGATTCACTACTGTTATTGTGAAACCATAAAAGATAATTTCCGTTCGAACATTTCCAAAACATCGGACAAGCACGCGGCGTGTGAATTCCTTGTCCGGTTGCATATTTCATCCGTTCAGGAAGCGACCAGTTTTTACACCGATCAAAACTGTACGAAATTGCTGGAATTCCCTGACTTGTACGATAAACACAAGCAAATCCATCTGTTTTATTGAGCGGTTGAAGAATATGTTCTTCCTGGACAGAACCGAAATCAGGATGCCTGATACCATATTCTCCTTCCGGCAGAAGTTCCCAATGGATTTTTGCGGGGTCTTTTTCGTTTAAAATATTATCGCTGTGAACAATCCAACCTTCTCCCATACCTTGCCAATGTTCGCCGAGTTTGGAAAAAGAGATGAAAACATCTTTATCCGCAATTTGAGGTTTGCTGACCCCCCAGAACATTTGAGCAATTTTACCGTTGAGAATTGTTCGATCACATACCGTTTCACGAATTGGGACACGGTAACGATCTGACCACGTTTTTCCAGAATCATCTGAGTATCGATAAACATACCAACCATGTTCGGAGTCAAGATTTTTTCCTTTCCCAAAAGAAGTTTCGTCACCATTATAAACATAAAAAGCATAGAGTCGTTGGTAAGGCGTCAAAAACGGAACAACCCAAGACGCATGAGGTCCCTTACCGGATTCAATATCAACAAGCGGTGTCCAGGTTTTTCCCTGATCGTTACTTGTTGTAACTACAACATGTTGCCCGACACTGCTTTCACCGCCCGGAGCCGTTGTCAACATACACACCCATGTTCCATCTTTCATAACAACAATATAAGGTTGATCACAATACGATTCGTCTGGAATCATAGAACCCATGTGAATACTTCGAACATCGGAAACGTTGGAAATGTTCTCTTGCGAAATACCTCTCATCGCAAAATTGTTGATAAAAACCAAAAAAATTACCGTTAATACCAGTCGGCATTTGATAAAAAACTCTGTCATAAAAAACTCCTGATTAAAAATTAGTATCTATTCAGTAGAATGTTCAAAATCTTCGTGTTTCTGTCTCATTAAGGACAACATGTTGATCAGTTTTTTGTTACGATACGAGTTTTGCCAATTTTTACTCGTCGGAAATTTCAAATTTAAGGAACGGTAATGATTCCCCAACAATTTATGTGCGGCAAATCAATAATTGCCGTGTCATCAGCATTATATCGAACGGAAATTATTTCTGATCGGGCTAAACGTGAATAATCACCGCTTTGCTCTGCATTCTTATGAATTGAAGGTTCGTAAGGCAAGGGCGTCCAAAGAATCACTTCTGTCGGGCGATTTTTGTTCCAATATTTTTGAGGATTGAGTTTTAGTTGTGTCTTTTGGGCATCATTACCCCATTCAACCAAATGAATGACACAATTTCCCTTTTTAGGTCGTCTTGCTAATACGCAAAGTGTCTCGTTTTCTGAAACACATAAAGAACTTTCAGAAAATTCATCGAACACTATTCCTGCAACACTATCTGTCGAATAATCATCTAAAAACGGAGCCATCGCACGAACAAAACCGGAAAGATCAGCAAACTCTTCAGGAGGAATAAACAATCGCGGAGAATCACTCGTAATGTACACATCCCAAGGAAGGATTGCATGAGAACCACAGGCATACATCATAGAATAAGTGAGACGATTTTTACGTATATCTCGAAATGCCATTGTGAAAATCTGGATTTTTCCTTGTTGTCTTGCTCTTTCAATCCGATAAAACAGATTCAATGGATTTGCCGAATTTTCGTTAATTTCGGCGACACCAAAATCTGCTATATCAGAAGGAAATCGCCAAC
>JAIRTV010000083.1 GCA_031254675.1 Planctomycetaceae bacterium
GTATCGAGAAAGAGAACATCAATTCCAAGTGAAATAGCTTTTTGTGTGGCATCTTGACAGACTTGTACGGGATCTTGGCTGTTGCGGTCAACATGAACAGGTATGCCGATGGATTGTCCGAGAATTTCGAGTTGATCGATAGCTGCTGGACGTTGAAGGTCAGCGGCGACGAACATTGGTTTTAAGTTTTGTTTTAAGAATAATTTTCCTAATTTTCCGCAAGTGGTTGTTTTTCCGGAGCCTTGTAAACCGCAGAGCATGAAGATGGAGAGCGGTTTTTTTAGATAGATGTCGTGATCGACGGGACCCATGAGTTGGATCAATTCTTCGTGAACGATCTTGACTAATTGTTCGGTGGGGTCGAGTAGTTTGAGAACATGTTCACCGAGGGCTTGTTCGGAGATTCTTGTGATAAAATCTTTAACAACGGGAAGACTGACATCGGCTTCGAGTAATGATTGTTTTACGAGTTCGAGACCTTCTCGCATATTCGATTCGGTGAGTTTTCCTTTACCTCTCAAGGTTCGGATTGCCGACATCAGGTTATCTTGAAGAGTTTCGAACATAGAATTTTGGTGGGGTTTGGGGTTAACGAATAATTTTGGTTTGGAAGAAAATCAAAGAAAACAGATTTTCTATTATTTGTGGATCTATTTTCTACTTAGTTTCTACTTAATTTTCGCATTATTATCGGAAATCTCAATATTTTGGCAATGAGGGAGGCGGAAATTTTTGCTAATTTATTTGGGGATTTGTATCAATTGTTGGTGGGCGAGTATGAAGGGCGAGTGGTGATCTATTAGTGAAAATTTTATTTGAAGCACCATAAAGACAGAGACTCAAAAGATGAGCCGTTTTCCTTATTCATGTGGGCAACTTTTCGCCGAAGAGTTTGTACTTTCGTGGTTGCGTTGGCTATTGCCAACACAATGGTGGACGAGAGGTTTTCGGTAAAACTTCGGTAAAACCTTGTCCACCCGATGTTTCTCCTCTATTATTTTTAGGAAAGAAGAGAAAAGAGTTGTTGCTTTGTTGATGAGGTCAAAATCGAAAAGATTCTTCCGAATTATTTCCTCAATTCGGAAACAATTAGAAATTTTTCAAGAGCAATATAATTGAGCGATAAACTTCTTCGGCAAGCGTTTTTTGACCTTCTGCGGTAAAATGAGTTCGGTCTTCGCCAATCAATTCTTTAGTTCGCTCTGCAAATGTTGTGTAAAGATCACACATTGGAATATTGTATTCTTTCATAATTTTGTCGGCAACTTCGTTCAATTGAGAGCCTTTCAATGGTGCATTGATTGGATCATTTTTATCATTGAATGGAGTTGTACGAACCCAAAGAAGTTTGGCGTTGGTTTTTTGTAATTTTATGATTAATTGTTTTAAATTTTCGGCGTATTCTTTGGAGGGGCGATTTCGATCATGTATGCCGAAATTGAAGACAATAATATCCCAATGACCTTCGCCTTGACCTTCGGTGAGCCAACCTTCGATTTCGCGCAATCCGGTTGTTGTTGGTCCGCAATTGGCGGGGGCGCGATGAACATTTGCTTTACCTTCGAGCAATTTACGAACCGGTTGGGTGTAAGAACGAGAAATAGAATCGCCAATCAAAATAATTCGCGGCAATTTTGGATCGTCCTTCACAAAATCCCAAGCATTACTTCGTTTTGCGAGTTTGTCCTTGACGTGTAACGGAAAATAGAAACTACCGAGATATTTTTCGAGTGCCTGTTCCCAACTTTGTTCTTCGCTGGAAAGCGTCGAAACCAATTTTCGGTAAGCCTCGTAATCTTTTGGCTCAATTCCGTGAGGAATCTTGTTTTGTTGGATTACTTCGGCAGCATTGGTTGGTTCACCGCTTAACGATGTTGTTTGAGCGGAAAGCAAAAATTGTACACATAGGAACAAAGTTCCCGTCATGATCAATAATTTGTGTGACATTGGTTTTATTGGTGTTAAATGTTTGTATTGGAAATGGAATTTGTTGAAGTCAAAAAATTCGTTCGATTTATTCACGGTCTTGTGAGAACGGCATGAATTTAGTTTGACTTCAGGTTAAAGTTGAAGACATTTTTCCCTTTGATTACTTCGGCGGTCAAACCGGAAGTTTGAGCGTTGTTGTATTTTGTGGGAATAATGTGAGTTATGGGAATTTCAAAAGCAATTCCTCGTTCTTGATCGGCAAGTTCTTTTTCGGTTGGTTCGCGAACTGGAGTATCCTTGCTGATTGCAACAAGATAGTTACCGATGACAGTTCCGGCGCCGCTTTGACCGCCTTGAATGGCGGTTAGTCGAAAGAAGCCTTGAGAATTGGTTCTGGCATACGCCGATTTGCCAATATTCGAAACGGAAGGAACAAACGTCAATGTTGCCCCTTCGACCGGCGTGCCATCCAACGTAACAGTTCCTTCAACCGTTTCGACACGAAAACTTGTTCCATCCGAACAACCGGAAAAGAATAATAGTAATAAAAATAAAATGGGATTTGTAAATAATTTTTGCATGGTTAATTTTTGATAAAATGTTTTTCGTTTGGTTATAAACTGTCCGATTCTCCGCCGCTAATTGTTCCCATGGCGCCCCAGATACCGAAGATGGACGGTCCGGTATAGTTTTTATAGGGATCGCTGGAAACATCAAGAATTGTTGCCAATGATGTTCCAGTTGGAAGAGTTCCTGTATTAATTGTTTCGGAAACAAATCGAACGGAACCGTCACAAATTGAGACATTGGCTCCGCCGGCATGGAAACTTCCTGCGGAAATAATTGAAATGTTTGAACTCATATCAACATCGGCGGAACAAGAAGGCGAATTAGGTGCAAGCATCACCGTAAAACCGATCATGGGCATTCGACCAAATGACATTGCCATTCCGGCACGGCGATAAGTATTGGAAGCATTCGCTCCAGCTCCTGTTGTCAAGTTCGTCCCATCCTTGAACCCCAGACAAGTACTCGGAAGTGACGTATGAGAAATTGTGTTACTATAAGCGGCGCCGCCTTTAAGCGGTGGTTTGTCTTCGAAGAAAACAACAGGAAAACATTCGCCAAACATAACGGTATTACTACTACCGTCTGTAATTTTCGCGAACGATACTTCTGCAACCGCTCCACGTTGAAAAACTCCGCGTGGAGTATTTTCGTCTGTTCCTCCAGGCAAGGTCAAATCACCTAAATTTGCCCGATAACAAAGCGTTGCCAATTCCGTACGAGGAACGATTGCATCGCCGTTCGATGGACACAACAGTCCTGATACAGGAATTGTTCCGCGACCATTGGACGCACTTTTATTGAATGTCCAATTCAGCTCAATACCAGTTTTGTTGATATCGATACAATGTTCCTGATAAAGAGCCGATTGTTCGATAAATGGAAGAAGCGGTGTAACAAAACCGATTCGTTCGCGTCCGTTTGTCTTGGCGGTTGAGGTTCCTGAAATCGTAGAATCGCAACCCATTGATTTTTGACCATTACTGTTGGGAAAGTAACCATAAACGTCATGATGATTATGTGTTGCAATGGTCATTTGTTTTAGATTGTTTGTGCATCGCATTCGCCGCGCTGCTTCGCGGGCTGCCTGAACCGCCGGCAACAGAAGGGCGATCAACACGCCAATAATCGCAATCACAACAAGAAGTTCGACCAACGTAAAACCGAATCGCAAAGAGTGCGAAAGAGTTGAGAATTTTGCAGAATAACGTCGAAAAATCGAACACTTTCTACTATCCGTTCTCAACTTTCCACTCCGTGTGGGGGGGGGGGGGGGGGGGGGGGGGGGGGGGG
>JAIRTV010000118.1 GCA_031254675.1 Planctomycetaceae bacterium
TGACATTTCCCAAAACTGATTTCGGGAATATGTTTTTCCGAAACAATTAATTGGTTTGATATTCCGTCTTGCCACCAGGCGAATGTGTCGCGGGAAGTCCAACTATCAACACGATTACTGTTGATGGTTACTTCGGCAACACGAAACGGTCCATAATGATTCTCGACTTGACTGACCGTCCAGGCATCATTTAAAATACGGGGAGCGGTGCCGCTGATGAATAGTGCCATGATGACATAATCTGATTGAGGACCGGGATTGGTATCGGTAGTCTCGTCGGCGTAATGTGCTCCGCTTCCTCGTCGTGTTGGACAAAGATAATTTGATACAGAACCAAACGCTTTTTTTTCATCGAGGCTCAAACTGTGCCACCAATCAGCATCTAAATATCGGTCAATTCCGCTATTGGCGGTTCCTGAGGTTCCTTCGATACATTTATCATAAAGTCCTTGTTGTTCGATGAAAGGATAGAGCACTCCCCAAAATGAGATTCTACCCATTTTGTTTCTATCGGTGGTTGCATAACCTTGTGAAACTCCCATCCAAATAGTTGCCGGCGGTAATCCATTGAGAGAACTATGGAAATTGTGGACACCAATTCCGATTTGTTTGAGGTGGTTAATGCATTGAGACCGTCTTGCTGCTTCCCTCGCGGCTTGAACGGCTGGCAACAGAAGAGCGATCAACACGCCAATAATCGCAATCACAACAAGAAGTTCGACCAACGTAAAGCCGAATCGCAAAGAATGTGAAAGAGTTGAAAATTTTTTGGAAAAACGTCGAAAAACCGACCACTCTCCACTATTCGTTCTTACCCCTTCACTCCAACTAGCCCCCCCCCCCCTGCTTTGCGCAGTTTACCAGGTTTAACATTTGACTTTTCGCCAAAAAAATTGTCAAAATTCCGACCAAACATTTCATTAAGTTTTCCATTGTCATTCTCCTTATTTTCTAAGGTTTTTCCGAAACAATTGCGATACGCTCGCCGAAAAACAACACGGCAAAAAATACGAATCACAACTGACTAAGTTTCATAGTTTATGTTAAACGAAAAAAAATGTCAAGCGGAACTTTTGGCTTTTAAAAAATTCTTAGCGTTTACAAGAATGTATGTAAGTTTAAGGAAAGCAAGATAAATAGCCCTGCGTACTTAAATTAACAATTGAGAATTTCTAAAAACGTCTTTTTTGAGCTATTTTTGGTCTAGAATTTCCTTAACGCTGCGTCTTTTTCATTGAACAACGTTTCCAGATCACGTCGCGGATATTTCCATGTTTGTTGTACTGCATTCCGAATTACCGTTTGCAATGTTACGTAATCAGGATCATTTTCGTTTGCATAAACCGGCTGGCTACAAGATTTTGTTCCTTTTTTGTCGGAACCCAGCGGAGCCGTTAGAAAATAACTCTTTTCCGGCGCAAATAGATCGATCCAATCAAGCCGTGTTACTTCTTCCGCCGTATGACATTCGACGCAACGTTTTTGATGAATATTCAGAAGACTCTGTTTCAGTTTTGCGTCAGTCGTCAAATCATAAGGTTGATGAACCGGTCTTGAATTGACAAAACGGTCATGGTAAGGAGCGTTGGCGTCAATCCACGTAACCAATCGATACCAGTCCTCACTTTCCGGTTTAAGTTTAATATATTCCGAACAAGAACCGGAAAGAATCGCATCAATCAGTTTACTTCGCGCCGAACCGAATTGACGTGTTTGCGTCATTTCCGAAGCCGAAGCGTGTTTGTCGGAATAAGTTATTAAATTATTTTCAATAATTGTCCGGTAAGAACGATTGAGTCCGTCAAAATGAAGACGACGATAAGGTGTTTGCATGGGAGAACCCGCCGTCAGACCACCGGAAAAATCAAAACCGGCAGCAGGTTTCAAACCAGAATGACAAGAAACACAATGACGATCAAAAACCGGTTGAATATCGGTGAGGTAATTGATACAGCGTTCTGTTCCCCAAGGCGGAGGAATTGGTTGAGACGGTTCACGTTTTATCGCAAGAGCCGGCTGATTTTCAAACGCCACTTCCCGCGTTTCATGGCATCCCACGCAACTTCGCGATTCACCAGGTTGAAAACTGATAAATGACCGCATTCGTTTAATTTCCTGCTTATTGGCATCCAATAATTGGAAATAAACAGACTCGTTGGAAGGCACATAAAACGATGCGCTACCGTCGGTTTCCACGGCAACTTCACCGTAAACCAACACCGGCGCCCAACTCAATCCCCAACTACTACCGTCCACTTCGTAACGCTGACCACCAGACTCTTTCGTGTAAGACCAACCAATTCGTCGAGCAATACGAATATATTTGACTTCATCGCGGCGAATTCCTTCAACGCCGAAAGTAACATCGCTCACGGTACAAACTGCACGGTCTCCATAAGATAATTCCTGATTTTCCGCAAGAATTGGCGGTCTCGTTCGCGGACGGAGCGGCATCGGAAACGAAGAAGAAATTTCAGGATCGGCGTAAAGCAGTTCTTTGTTTCCAAACACGTCAATCAAATATAATCCGTAACCGATTTCATCTGCACCACGAAAAGTCTTCGAGGAACCGGAACGATGCTCATTACTGTACGTATAAGAAACTAGAAAAAATTTGTCGGAAAGCGGGAATGGATACATATAATATCCGCCGTTTTCAACACATCCGCCTTCCGAAACAGGCGTTCCAGACATTCCACCTTCCGGCGGAAAAACACCAGGCGTAACAATTTTGATTCCGTCCGGATTATTAAACCCTTGATTGGGAGATAAAATACAAACCGGTCCGCAAGCCAATGTGTGATGTCCCGCCGCAATAGAAACAAATTTACGTTCAATTGACGGTAAAATATTAGGAATTTCCCGCGTATTCTCGAACGCCCAAGGATTGTCGATATGTTGTTTGAACAACGCATCGGCTCCGGTTCCGTCCGGACGAATAAACCAAACCGACTGAATATTTGCCCAACCACGCTCTTGATATTCCCAACGGCAATAACCAATCGTTCCATCGTTAAAAATGTGCGGCTGATAATCGCCATCTTTATTGTAACTAAGCCATCGTAATCCACTGCCATCCGGTTTCACGGAAAAAAGGTTACAGGAAGTTTCGTCGTGGAATGGTCCGTTGTTACATTGAAGCGAAAATCCGCAACGTTCCGAAACAAAAACGATATTGCCGTTTGGAAGATAAGCCGGATCAAGATCACTCCAAAAATCATGATTTGTGATTTGCCGCAATCCGGTTCCATCCGTACGAATTTCGTAAATATGAATCGGTTCCTGAGAAAGACGAAGATCATGACCGATTAAACGTTCTTGACCAACAGGAATAGGCCAATTTGGGAACGGAAACTTTTCTTGTTTGGCATATCCGAACACAATCCGGTCTCCTTCCCACCAAAGATCAATTCCACGAACATGACCGATTCCCAGTTGACCGTCAATCAGGGAAGTAACCTTTTGACCGGAACCATCAAACGAAAAAGGAGCGTCAAGAATACAAATATCACCACCAGGTTTGGAAACCCAAGGCATGTGATTAAGACAAATATCGGGATAAGTTTGTTGAGTAAATCGTTTCACAAAGAGAAGACGCTCAAAATCAAGCAACGGATTCGCAAAAACAAGTTTCCGCCCCAATCGACGTAACCGTAAATATTCTGATTCTGCGTTCTCCGGTGTTGTTGGTTTATCGACTTCTGAAATAATATTAGAAACATCAAGTCCTTGTTGTTTCAAATAATCCGCGAAACGGAAAATCCTGCTTTTTGTTTCGTCAATAGGAAATCGGTCGGAGGTAATCGACAAGTTTTTTGTTTTTGTTACTGACCATTGACTCAAACTACTTTGATTAGCGGATTTCCAAAGAGCAATATTTTGTGACGGATTATCAAACGAATAGATTTCGACTTCATCCAAATGAAAGAAAATCGGTGAATCGTTTTGAATTTGTAACCGAACATATCTCGCTGTAACTTGTTTCGGTTCAAAAACGATTTCCAATGGTTTTTCTCCAGAAATTCCGCCAAAATGTTTTCCGGCACAATCGTGAAGAAGTGTCCATTGTTTCGCATCCGTCGAAACAAATATTTTCATCGTATCGGCATTGTGCAAACCAGACGCATAATCCAAGCGGTTATAAACGATGATACGCGATATTTGTGTTGCATTTTCAAGATCAACCTGCCACCAAGGATTTTTTTCACGATTGGTATGAAAGGCGTAACAACCATTTTTAACACCATCAACCGCTCCTAAGGCATCCGTTTGAGTTGTTACCGGAGCGGACGACATATTTCCTGAAACAATAGCACGCCATGATTCCGCTTGCTTTAACCAGTCCGTTTCAATCATCGTTTTCGTAACTCCATTGCTCTCCGTTACCGCAAACACAGAACACAATAAAGAGGAAGAAACCAAAACAAAAACAAAAAATATCGGAAATAATTTTTTGTAATTAAAATACATCGCAATGACTCCTTAGAAAAAGTTATAATTATTCAGTGAATTTTTTAAATTCAAGGGACATGATTAAGTCAAATATTGCAATCATAATTTTTACATTTGTGGTTAAAATTGAATTTTTTTACCACAAAAGATACAAGAATTTTATTCGATTGAATAAGTTTTTAGCAGTAATCATTAGGAAATTCAAAACCTTTACGGCGTGGACGATCAACCATTCGGTTTGCTTCGTCATCGTCAATGAATTGTTCTTTTTCTGGATTCCATTTTAGGTGGCGGTTCAGATCGCGGGCAATTCCAACAAGATGGCAAACCGAAATACTGCGATGCCCAATTTCAACATCGGCATTGGGCAATTGACGGGAAACCATACAATCGAAAAAGTTTTCGATATGTGGACGTGCAATCCAAGTGGGACCTTCCGGCGGATCGGCTTCCGGTGCCTCGTTGATCAACTCTTGAGGATTTGCTTTTAGATTGTTACGATTAATTTCAAGATTTCCTTTTTCGCAACGGAAAATTGCTCCGCCCATCGGTCCTTTATCCAGATCAAGATGAACAACAACACCGTTGGCGTATTTCATACCGACTTTACCGTTTCCTGTTTCGAGCGTCCAAAGTTCTACCGGACCTGAATGACTTGCTCCAACCGCCCACTGAACTTGATCAATCCCGTGAGCACCCCAATTGGTCATTTCACCATTGGCATATTCTTTCCATTGCATCCATCGAAGCAAGGAATCGTGAAAGGGACGATATTTTGTCGGTCCTTGCCATGCGTCCCAATTCAAATCTTGCGGACATGGTTGTTCGCTAAGATCGGCAGGAATGGAACGCCCGCTAGGATAATTGCACGCCTGAACGACTTTAATTTTTCCGAGTTGTCCTTCTCGTACGAGTTTGCAACCGTAATTGTTGAGCCGCATTGACCGTTGTTGACTTCCCACCTGAAGGATTTTATTATGTTTACGCACACAATTTACCAAAGCGCGACCTTCGGAAATATAGGTTGTGAGAGCTTTTTCCGCATAGACATCCAAACCGGACATTATTGCACGCATTGCGCAAAGTGTTCGGCAAAAATCTTGCGTGATCACGAACGCACAATCAAGTTTTTCGTGATCGAACATTTCGCGGTCACTGTTATAAAGTTTCCACTGATCGACATTATTGATTTCGCCTTGATTTTTTTTCTCTTTGACGGCGTTTTCCATTTTGCTGCGCCAGAGGTCGGAGACGGCAACAATTTTCGCGCGATTTTGTGGAATGTGTGACATAAGTTGTCGGGCGCGACCACCAGTTCCGACAAAACCAATAATAATACGCTCATTCGCTCCAACATTCCCATTTTGCGCAAGCACTGATCTTGGAATGACAACAGGCGAAGCAATACCGGTAACAGATAATACCGTAACGGATTGCTTCAAAAAACGACGACGCGAAGAAAAATTTGTTGCGGACATAAAAAAATCCTTTCGAAAAAAATTTAGGGGATACAGAATTGTTGAATGATATTTTTGAAGTGAAACATAAAGATTGATTTTACAAAACATTTGTGTTTCCACAAGTTTTTTTTGGATAATAAAAATATCTTTTTGTGCAAAATTCCCGTGGAATTTGCGAAAACGTAATTATAGTTGCTTCAATAAACCTTATTTTGATGGTGATTTTGTTTGAACACAGAAATCACAGAAGACACGGAATTTTTTTATTTTTCCGTGTCTTCCGTGTTCAATTGATTCCTTGAGAAAAGGACGTTTTTTCAGATGAAAATGCCCCGTTTTCGGGTGAAAATAACGCAATTGCACCTGAAAAGAAAAGGTTGAATCCTGTCTTGGGGAAGGGCTAGAGAAAAGGTCTAATAAAGAAGCCCCTAGCGGAGCAAGGAAAATAGAAATGCGAATTTTTCAATAATTCCAGTTCATTCCAAGCAACAAGGTGTGCGCGGAATAATTTGATGCCGTCTCGGCAGTGTAACGAAGATAAATGTCAAGACTCGATCCCATTGACGACGTAAAACCACCACCGAAAAAAAATCGCGTTTGTGTTATTTCATATCCCGGAATTGAGAAAACAGTTGGAGCGTCCGTGAACGAAGCAACATTCAATAAATTGCAATCACCCAATTCATGGAAAATACCACCATATAATCGCGGCGAGATAATAGAATAAATTCCGGTCGTCTGCCACGAATAGCGAACACCAAATAAGAATGTTGTCTTTGAATCATTAGCATTATTATTCTTATTTGAATTGAGTTCGAGGGAAACATGCCGCAACCCGATATACGGTTCCACTTTTCCCAATCCTTGCGCCCACCATGTTCCGGTTTCTGCGTTGAAATGCCATTGCAACCCCGTACGTAATGGGAACGATTGTTCGTTGTAACCCAGTCCGCCTTCAAGATCAACGAAAAAATTCTGGATCGCCATACGGAAATAACCGGAACTGTGAACAGCAGAAAGATCAGAATTCCACTGGAAAGAACCATTCGCTCCTTGCGACGAACTCCGGTTCGCCCCCAACAAAACACCAAACAGAAATTGCCGCCCAATCTGACGATCAATTCCAACAGAAACACCATACGAATAAAATTCTAAATCCGTAAAACCATTGGAATGCCCAAGATGAGTCCAGTTTCCAAAACCACGAATCCATGTACGAGTCCGTTGCGGAAACTTCGGAAGAGAAAAATCAAACGTAAACGGTTCATGCGAAAAAGACGAAACAACTCCACCACAATTCGGAAAAAATAATCGCGAAAGAGATGTTTGACCTCGTTCTTGCGGTAAACCGTCTTCCAATTCCAACGAAAAAATAGAAGAAACCCGAAAAACACTCAAACAAAAAACAAACAGCACAAAACACCGAATAATAAAATATTTCATCATTATTCGATGTTTGTGTACGGTTTGCATCATCATAGAACAACTCGTCACCGGAACAAACCGGAAACATTGATCTTAAATAAAGTTTTTAGCCCGAATTTTACAAATGTTGATGCGAAATTTTTATTGGGGAGCATTCCCGGGGTTTTCGGCAACTGCTGCTGCGGGCGGTGTTGCGGTCGCGGAAGTATCAACCGATGCTGGTGTTGTTGTGACCGCTGCCGCCGGAGTTGTGCTTCCGTCTTCCTGCGAAGCGTCCGCTCCAGGTTGCTGCCGCGGCGACAGAAAACCAACATGCAACATTCCACCGTTTTCATTGCTTCTTGCAAACAATTGGGGCGCATCATTGTTTTCGCCAAATCCGACACGGAACAATGTTCCCGCGTTAATCGGTTGACCAACCACATTGGCTCCATGCGGACTCCGGACAACTAACTCTCCGCCCATCTTGTCGGAAGAACCAATTTCCGTAAAGAATTTCCATTGTTCCATCGGCGTTGCGACCAGATCATCAGGGCTGGTAAACATGCGATTACCAACAAAAACATGTCCCTGATACTGCGTTCCGATAAACTTTTTGCCAAGAATAACATTGTTGGCAAGAACGGAACCATCCTTAATCACCACATCATCTTTACCTTCCGTGTTGAGCAACGTTGCCTGTTTGGTAATCTTCAACGAACCGACCTCAAGAGAATCGAACTTCGTTTTACCAGACATGAAAAACACAACACTCGCTCCAACCACTCCGCCAATCAACGCGGAAAACAACAAACTCACAATCTTGTCACTCATTCATAAACCTCCATGTTTGAGAAAAAGGGGAATTTCTTAACCGGCAAACTCATCACCGGTTTTGTTGTCAACAGTTTAATGTGAAAAACCAAAATAATTCGGCTCTCACTTGCAACAGGGCGGGATTGTAACAAAGAATCAAAAACACGTCTAGACCAATTTTCGAAAAATTTTCCCCGCTTCTTTTTCCGTGCATTCCCCGCTTTCCGCATTCAACTTCTCAATCGCCAACAGGACTCTTTTCTATTTTGACGGTTTGCCCCCCCTTTTCGCACCAGAGATTGTAAGTGATAATAGTCCGACAAATATTATTCTGAATGTTGTCGAAACTTTGTCGCGATTTTTTCGGATTCAAACGAAAATAAAATGAGCAAAATTTATGCATCGTCACTTTACCTCAATATTTAAGGAGAAAACAGTTGGCAGTTAAAATTCGTATGAAAAAAATGGGACGGCTTCATCGTCCGTTTTTCCGCGTTTGTGTGATGGACGCCCGAACACCACGCGACGGACGTGTTCTCGAAGAAGTCGGATATTACGACCCCATGGTACCAGAAACAGACGCCCGCGCTGTCTTAAACGGGGAACGGATCAATTATTGGATTGGCGTCGGCGCCCAACCATCCGATAAAGTTTCCGTACTGATCAAAAAATACGGCAACAACGGTACCCACCTCGAAGCACAAAAAGCCGCTTTAGAACGCTTGGCAAGCCGCCGCCGCCGTTCAACCTACACAATCGAATCACCACCACAAAAACAATCAAAACAGAAGAAAAAAAATAACGACCCCAATCCCGAAACCACACCAGAAGAAGCATAAATCAAAATCAATTCGTATAACCTCCGTGATGTTTGCGTTGTTTCAACAAAATTTATGCCGCCCGCAATTCGTTTTGATGTTTTAACCCTTTTTCCTGGTATTTTCGAAGGATTCCTTTCGGAAAGTGTTTTGAAAGGGGCATTGGCAACGCAAAAGATTGAAGTTCGGCTTCACAATATGCGGGATTGGGCGGAAGATAAGCACGCAACAATGGATGATCGTCCTTTTGGCGGCGGACCGGGAATGTTGCTCAAAGTTGATCGTGTTGTTCCGTGTGTGGAAGAAATCCAACGTCAACACCAATCAGGACGATTGTTGATGTTGACTCCGCAAGGGCGTTGTTTCAATCAGGTGTTTGCAGAAGAATTGGCAACAGAACAACAAATTATTTTGCTTTGCGGAAGATACGAAGGATTTGATGAACGTGTTGCCGAAATTCTCAAACCGGAAGAAGTTTCGATTGGCGATTATATTCTCAATGGAGGCGAAGTTGCGGCAATGGTGATGATCGAAACAGTAATGCGGTTGGTGCCGGAAGTTTTGGGCGACGAAAATTCCAATCGGTTGGATTCGTTTTCAACCGGCAACCGAATTTTAGATTGCGCTCATTACACAAGACCAAGAGAATATCGCGGAATTGCCGTACCGGAAATACTGTTAAGCGGAAATCACGCCGAAATTGCCCGATGGCGCGAAGAAAATAGTTTGCAACGAACAAAAGAAAAAAGACCCGATTTATTAAAATCCGTTTCCAACGATTCGACATTGCGGTCATTCGCGGTTGAAAACAAATAAATCTATTTACGTTTTTTTTGCCATAATATTTTCACAACAATATTTTCCTATAACATTTTCACAATTTTCCTATAACATTTTCACAAATTTTCAATAACTAAAGACAAAAACCAAAAAGAGTAACATTGTTATTCAATATGTATGGAGTCCCAAATTATGAGTGATCAATTGATGAGTATTGTCGAGGCGCAGAGTAAAAAACCGCAATCGGAAATTTCGCAATTTGAAATTGGCGATACGGTTAATGTTCATTGCCGTATTCTTGAAGGCGAAAAGGAACGTATTCAGATTTTCAACGGGGTTGTGATTGCCCGAAGTGGAAGCGGAACACGTGAAATGTTTACGGTTCGCCGGATTGTAGCCGGCGAAGGCGTCGAACGAAAATTCGCTCTGCATTCGCCGCGAATCGCCAAAATCGAAACGGTTCGTAGTGCGGTTGTTCATCGCGCGAAATTGTATTTTCTGCGTGATCGCGTCGGCAAAGCGGTACGGCTCAAAGAGCGTGCAATTAAACGTAAAACCGAAGAAACAAAAACAGTTAAAAAACCACGTCGAGGTTCTAAGAATAAGAAAAAAGAGACGGAAACGTCAACCTAAACAATTGATGATGGTGTCGATATGATGCAACGTTTTTTTTTCTGTGCCGCGTTTTGTTGCGCGGCAATTTTTTTATTGCTTGGATTATTTTCCTACAATATTCAAGATTCCCGTGCTGATTCGCCGTCATCGAAATCCAAGCATTTGCTTCGTTATCGTTTTCAAAAAGGCGATGTTCTTCGTTGGAATGTGTTGCAGTCGTTGAAGATTCGGACGTCGGTGAGCGGTGTTGAGGAAGTCGTCGAAACAACAAGCCGATCAACCAAAGTTTGGACAGTGCTTCATGTTGACCATGCGGGAACAGCAACATTTGAATATTGTGTTGACGATGTGAACATGCGTCAATTTCAAACAGATAAAGACGGCGCCAAAATTGCGGAGTACAACAGCCGCAAAGATAAAAATATTCCTGGTGCGTTTATCAATCTTGACGGAACAATTGGAATACCGTTAGCGCATATTTCGATTGATGTTCTTGGCAAAACAACCAAAAAACCGCTCCGAATTTATTCCGGCAGTACGAGTACGGAAAATCGTATTGTGATTCCGTTACCGCAAGAACCGGTTGCGGTGGGCGATTCTTGGTCGGTGTCAATTCCTGTTGAAATCGGGCAACCAAACGGTACGGTTAAAAAAATTAACGCAAGACAAGAATTTACGTTGTTTGATGTTCGTTCCGGTATTGCTGTGATTAAATTTGCCACAAAAATCCTCACACCTCTCACACCAAAAGAAGAATCGCAGATTCTTGACAAATTTTCGTCCGGTAAAATGGAACTTGATCTTGATGCCGGACATTTTATTCGGCAAGAAACAACAATTGATAAACGAGTGATTGGTTTTCAAGGAACCGGAGATAATATTCATTATCTTGCTCGTTTGACGGAATGTTGTTGCGGCTTAAATTCTTGCGAACTCTGTTCGCCGAAAAATTGATATGAAAATCGAATAGGGAAGTATCAACATATAGAAACATTAATTTGTAGGAATAGTTACAAGATACTCATGAATTCCGAATCACAAATATCAATACAAATATTACAATCGCCGGAAGAATTTAGTCGTATTCGCAACGAATGGAATCTATTGACGGATTGTTGTGTTTATCCGAACGCTTTTCTTCGGGCGGAATGGTTGTTGGCGTGGTGGAAATGGTTTGGCAATAAACTCGGAACATTTTACGTTTTGAT
>JAIRTV010000160.1 GCA_031254675.1 Planctomycetaceae bacterium
CTGCGGATCATTCAGATTTCCAACGAATGGATCAAGTCGATTGAATCTACCAGTAGTAGGATCATAATATCGTTGCCGTAAATACTGTTGTCCGATTTTTGAATCGAATTGTTCACCGCTGTACAGGAATTCAGTTAGCGCAACAGATGGGTCGAAACCAATTGCGTTGCCGTAAGCGTCGAAGGCGTAGAGTTCGACGATGGCACCAGCAAGATCAGTTAAGACTCTGGTGCTTCCGTGACCATCGAACGTGAAATATAACTCTTGTTCGGTATTGCCTTTAAGAGTGATTTGACTGATTCGGTTACGTCCGATAATGTCTATTATGTTCGTTTAGCGCAACAGTTTTCGCATTATAACGATTTTAACGGAACAACAAAATCCCTTTTACCGCTACAAAGCATGTTTTCTAATCTAATTGCCAAAGATCGAAAATTTATCATATCCACATCTATCGTTTTTATTCATAGAATCAGTGTACATTTAAATCGAAGAAAATCAAGCAACAACCAGTAAAAAAAGCAAAAAATCCTTCAAAAATATTTTTCGCTAAACAATGATTTTTATTTCTCACGTTTTTCATCTCAATTGTCGAAACGGTCATTTCAGGATATCACCCACAATGTAGGCAATCTCAAAAATAGGTATCAAAGTAAAATGTTCCTGTTTTAGGGAAGGTTCAAGAAAAGGTCTAATGAAAAATCAAAGAACTTAGCACTTAACTTAATACGTAGGGAAGTTCCCTTGATTCAAAACACAAGAAATAGTAGAATGACGAATCGTTCCTGCAACAAAGAACGGAAAATCGAAAAAATAAAAAATCATTTTGTCAATTAATAAATTGAACACGGAATCCACAGAAAACACAGAAAAGGAAAAAAATCAAAAAATTTTGTGTCTTTCGTGCTTTCAGTGTTCAAAGAAAAAGATCACCTAATGTTGACTTTTAGAACCAACAAATCAAATAGATTGACAACAATTTTTATTGGTTTCCGTATTGTGTAATTGTTCCTTATTCTTTTTTTCACAACGTACATTTTATGACACGCAAAATTTTAGTAACCAGTGCCTTGCCGTATGCGAACGGGCATATTCATATTGGTCATCTTGTCGAATATATTCAGACGGATATTTGGGTTCGTTTTCAGCGGTTGCGCGGCAACAATTGCGTGTATATCTGTGCCGACGATACGCACGGAACCACAATGATGTTGCGTGCCCGTTCCGAACATCGAACAGAAGAAGACATTATTGGAATAATGAACGCCGCTCACCTCAACGATTTTAACGGTTTCGGAATTGAGTTTGACAATTACGGCAGTACTCATTGCGACGCCAACCGAACACTTTGCAACGAAATCTGGGCAGCTATTCGAAAAGCCGGAATGGTCGAAGAGAAAGAAATCGAACAATTGTACGATATCGAAGCAAAAACATTTCTTGCCGACCGGTTTGTCAAAGGGACTTGTCCAAAATGCGGCAAAAAAGATCAATACGGCGATAATTGCGAAGCCTGCGGCGCTCATTATTCTCCGGCAGATTTAGCCGATCCAGTCAGCACCATCACCGGAACCATTCCCGAAATTCGGAAATCAAAACATCTTTTTGTCAATATCGAAACCGAACATCCGTTCCTTGATCAATGGGTTCACTCCGGCACACTACAACCGGAAATCGAAAATTATCTCACCGGTCAATTTTTGAACGAACCATTGCATCAATGGGACGTTTCGAGACCGGAACCTTATTTCGGTTTTGAAATTCCTGATTCGCCCGGAAATTATTGGTACGTCTGGTTCGACGCCCCAACCGGTTACATGGGGTCAACATGGGAATGGTGCAAACGTAAAGGACATGATTTTGCCGATTGGTGGAAAAATCCCAACACGGAAATTCATCATTTTATCGGTAAAGATATCGCCTATTTTCACACGTTGTTTTGGCCAACCATGCTGAAAGTTGCAGGATTTACGTTGCCGAAAAAAATTCACGTTCACGGCTTTTTAACCGTCAACGGCGAAAAAATGGCAAAACGACGCGGGACATTTATTTTGGCATCGACTTATCTAAAATATCTCGATCCGTCTTACATGCGTTATTTTTACGCATCGAAACTTTCAAGTCGGGTTGACGATATGGACTTGAATTTCGAAGAACTCGAAAGTAAAGTCAACGCGGATTTAGTCGGCAATGTCGTCAATTTAGCATCGCGAACCGCAAAATTTGCCGTGCATACCGGACTCTCCGAATATTACCCCGACGACAACGGTTTGTTCGAACAAGCCGCAATATTGGGCGACGAAATTGCCGACGCCTACGAAAACGGCGATTACGGTAAGGCAATGCGGTTAATTATGGAATGCGGTGATCGCGCCAATAAATTCATCGAAGACGCCGCTCCTTGGACAATCAAATTGGATCCCGCACGGAAAACCGACTTGCAAGATATTTGTACGATTGGTCTCAATCTGTTTCGGCAAATTGTCGTTTATCTCGCACCGGTTTTGCCGAAATTGAAAACACAAGTCGAAGAACTACTCAATTGTAAAATTGATCACTGGAATCTCGCCAAAGAACATTTACTAGGAACACAAGTCAATCCTTATAAACATCTTATGACTCGCGTTGAAAAATCCGGCATTAACAAAATTATCGAAGAAAGTAAACAAGAAAATACCGCGTCAATGGTTACGAACAGTCGGGTCATCGGTAATGGCAACAGTGATCAAGGGGAAGATTCCGGTGATGCTCTCGCCGTTGAACCGCTTGTGGCAACAAAAATTTCGATTGACGATTTTACAAAAGTTGATCTACGAATTGCTCGAATTGTCGAAGCGTCAGAGGTCAAAGAAGCCCGAAAACTGCTGCGATTAAAACTTTCATTGGGCGGCGGCGAAATTCGGAATGTTTTTGCGGGAATCAAAACGGCTTACGAACCGGAAAAACTGATTGGTCGGTTGGTTGTGTGTGTCGCCAATCTGGAACCACGCCAAATGAAATTCGGAACCAGTGAAGCAATGATTGTTGCAGCGGGTTCGGGCGGCAACGAAGTTTTTCTGCTTTCGCCGGACAACGGCGCCAAACCCGGAATGAGATTGCATTGATCGTCAATCGTTGGTCATTATCGTACGTTGAAATAGTTAAAATGTTCCGATTATTAAAAAATCACAAGGAGAAATACGATGCCTCACTCTGAGCATAATTCTAAAAAAAATGAGGAAATTACCCGTGTTGAGACATTGGCTCATACCAAAGTTGCTGATTGTTACCAATGCGGAAAATGTTCTGCCGGTTGTCCGATGGCGGAAAAAATGGACATTTTACCGAGTACACTGATTCGGCTTGTTCAGTACGGTGATATTGAGCGAGCCGCAAGTTCCGCGGCGGTTTGGCAATGTGTCGCTTGCCTGACCTGTTCGACACGATGCCCAAAATCGGTCAATATTGCCGGAGTGGTCGATGTTCTCAAACAAATTTCGTTGGAAAAGAAAGTGGTTCATCCAAAAATCAAACAGGTTGTTGCGTTCCAGAAATCTTTTCTCAACACAATTTACCGTAACGGACGTACCAACGAAATTGAAATGGTCGCCGAATACAAAATTCGCGGTTTCTTGGGCAATCCCAATCCGTTTTTCGCATTGAAAGATGCCGAACTCGGATTACCAATGTTTTTGCGTGGGAAATTACACTTCAAACCCGGTTCGCCGGTCAAAAATAAAGCTCTTGTCCGAAGAATTTTCGCAAAATGTCAAGAACCTGTTGCCGGATAGCCAAACCAAAATACAAAACACCCGCAACATCCTCGCCAACTTCGGAACACAACAGATGTGTAGCCGTTCACGGTTACGTTATTTTTTGTTTGCTGAAACATTGTTCACCTTGGGTTTATCTGTTTTTAACAAAAATTTTACTGAACAATTACTCCCCAAAAATTTTTTTATTTTCCGGCTTGACAAGTGCCGATGTATCGTATAATATTTAGAAAAGTATGCGCTTTTTGGAAGTCGATTTATCCGATTGAACCGGTTAAATTGGATGGTGGTTCGATTCCATCTGAGCGAAATGTGCAGGGGTAATATAGGATGTAACCCTTTAGTTACCAGTGCTAACCTGTACAATGTGATCTGGCGGTGTCTCTATACGCCGTCCAGATTTTCTTTTTCCTCTTTTCCGCGGAAAGGAGGTTCTGATGATTGATGTTTCCAATCTTACTCATCTACAAGCCGCTATTGTTCTTTTAATTGAAAGACAAGGGGAATTGGGAATGCGCAGTAGCGAAGTCTGTAACCAAATTAAAGGTAATGATGGCAATATTCGGCGTGAACTATATGCCCTCACAAAATTAGGTTTGGTTCACAAAATAGTCGGTGATGTTCCAAAATATTATATCGAACAACATTCCTCTAGTGCGCTGGCGCGCCCATCGGACACCGAAAACAACAGACAACTAACTAATTGTTTTAAA
Organism: Planctomycetaceae bacterium; assembly: GCA_031254675.1. Classification (GTDB taxonomy): domain Bacteria; phylum Planctomycetota; class Planctomycetia; order Pirellulales; family Thermoguttaceae; genus WRKP01. Next base: position 4,466 of record JAIRTV010000160.1, read on the forward strand.
CAAACAAAATTAACTAATAAAAAGAAAAAAAAGGAAGAACCAATAATCGAGTCAACACCAGCACCAATGTCGGCGCCGGTATCGCCACCAACACCCACAGCAACCACCACAGCCACCACCACAGCCACCGCAGCAAAAACCATGACCCAAAACACCAAAACCACCCCCCACACCACCCCAACACCACACAAGCCCAATATGCCCTCTATCATCATCCCACAACAATTGCCCTCAAAAGGTTCTTTCAACGGTTGGA
>JAIRTV010000161.1 GCA_031254675.1 Planctomycetaceae bacterium
TGACATTGTGGCAAAAACGTATTGGTTCTGCGGTGTCAATTTATACGTTTCGTCAATCGCATGATAATAAACTTGTGTTTGTTTTTTGTCCTGAAGCTGACATAAACAACGACGGCAAATTCGGCGGTACTGGTGATAACGCAACAGATGAACGCGAAGAAGAAGTACCAAACGGCAGTCCATACGAAGTAGACCTTCAAACAATTCCTGAGATACTTGAAGCATTCAACGGCAAATCGTCATTTAATAAACAACCTGAACGAGATGATTGGGGGCTTTGGATTACGGCGGCTGAACCTGTTTTTGATTCGTCGGGCAATGTTGAGGCGGTATTGGGCGTGGATTTTTGGGGCGATGAATGGAACAAAAGTATTCGAGAAGCACAATTTTGGCCTACGTGGTTTTTTGGGCTTTTTATTATTTTGTTTTTTTGTACGCAAGCGTTTTTGGTTGTGCATAAGACGGCGGAAAAACGTTTGACAAGTTACGCAATTGACTTGGAAAAAACTGTAACGGAATTAGTGTTGGCGCGTCGTGAGGCAGAAGTTGCTGTTCAGGCGAAAGGGCATTTTCTTGCGAACATGGGACACGAAATCAGAACGCCAATGAATGCAATTTTAGGTTGCTCGGAAATGTTGGAAGCAATCGCGTTAGGCGAAAAAGTAAGGTTGACACAAAACGAAATTATTGACATTATTCGCAAAAGCGGAAAAGACCTGATGACAATTATTGACGACGTGTTGACTTTTTCCAAATTGGATTCAAATAAAATAACGCTTGAAATGGTGCCGATCTCAATTAAACAAGTTATTGAGGACATTAAGAAAATTTTTCAGACGCAAATTAAGGAGAGATCGGGATTGGAGTTTTTGCTTGTGTTTGATGAGCGGCTTCCGAATTTAATGTTAGGTGATCCGACACGGCTAAGACAGATTTTGATCAATCTTGTTAGCAATGCGTTAAAATTTACCGAGCGTGGTTATGTCAAAATTGATTGCCAACTTATTCCGGCAAATCAAGCACATCATCCAAATAACACGTCTAGACCTGATGCGGACAAGTCGTTTTTGAGTATGCTTGCGACGAATATTTTTGGCACATCGGAGCGAGTTCGTGCGGAGTTGCAAAATTCGATTTCGTCGTTATATATGTTGTCAACGTTGTCGGCTCATTCGACTAATACGCTTTCTGGGCTTCAGACGGTATTTCCTGATGTTTCGATTCTTTGTATTGATATTATTGACACGGGGATTGGCATGACGAATGAACAAGTGAATTATTTGTTCAAGCCGTTTACGCAAGTTGACGAAACCTCAACACGAAAATATGGTGGAACTGGTTTAGGACTTGGAATTGCGCGGGGGTTGGCGCAACTTATGCATGGTGATATTTTGGTGGAGAGTGAGTTTGGCAAAGGTAGTAAATTTTCGTTGTTGTTACCGATTCGCTTGCCCAAAAATGCGAAGCCAAATCGTACACAATTGTCAAACAATAAACATCAATCCACAATAACACGAAAAAATTTAACACCAAGCCCAAATACTACGTTTAGTGATTTTAAAGATGTTGCTAATTCTGTGATGGCGGATGAAGTTCATCTTTCGCTTCCGTTGTCGAATTATAGGGTGTTAGTTGTTGATGATAGTGTTGTGAATTTGCTTGTTGCGGAGACGAAGTTGCGTGATGCCGGCGCGATAGTTGAAACAGCAACAAACGGACAAATCGCAATCGAAAAAGTTACCGAAAACGAAAAATCAAATGAACCATTTAACATTATTTTAATGGATATGCAGATGCCGGTCATGGACGGATTCGATGCAACACGAGAATTAAGACGACTAAAATTTAATAGACCAATTATCGCAATCACAGCAAATTTCGGTAGTGAAACAGAAATACAAGCAGCAGGTTGCGACGCAGTTTTGACAAAACCAATTGACCGCGACGAACTACTAAAAACAATACAACTAACCGCAGAAAAATACAATAAAAAAAGCCCTAAAAACATAACACCAAATCAAAAAATCTAATTCACACAAAAAAAAAGAAAAATTAAAAATGTTAAAAAAAAGTTCCCCTTATTGTTTTTTTGGTTGTGGTTGATTATTTTAATTATTGAAAATTTTGTTAAAAATGTATGGGGTAATTTTGAGAAATTAATTTTCAGGTAAAATTTATATTGTTCGTAATATAAAATTTGACAATTAAAAAAATATCAAAACTTATTTTTTGACAGATAAGTAAGAGTTGATAAGTGGAAATTTAAATGAGAGCAATTTGACTTGTTTAAATTTTTGTATACCGAAGCCGGTATGGGCGGTAGGCTTCGCGATGCTACGCTTGCCGTGTTCAGCTTTGCGAATTTTAAAACGGCTTTAGCATATCAGCGTAATGGTACCCGAAATTTTACGTTTAAGTTTTGGGAGTTAATTAAAGTTTAAAAACCGGAGAACCTAATGTCATTGAGGAGGATAGATAATCAGCAGGACGTTAAAGCGTCAGGATCATCAAATAGTAAACAACGAATCAACGAAATGATTCGTGTTCCGCAAGTGCGGTTGGTATCAGCAGACGGCGAACAACTTGGAGTGTTGAACACATCTGAGGCGTTGAACAAGGCGAGATCAATGGGACTTGATCTTGTTGAAGTTTCGACGGACAGCAAGCCGCCGGTTTGTCGTATCATGGACTACGGCAAATATAAATACCAACAAAAAAAGAAACAAACAAAACAACATACTCACCAATCTAAAACAAAAGAAGTATGGTTGCACCCCAAAACAGGGGATAACGACATTCTTGTCAAAGCAGCAAAAGCTCAAGAATTTCTCGAAAAAAAGAAAGATAGAGTACAAATCACCGTAAAATTCAAAGGACGCGAATTAGCACACATGGAAGAAGGCGCAAAAGTATTGAATAAAATGATTGCTGCTCTAGAGTCAGTTAGCAAAGTCGAAACACCACCAAAAAGAGCAAATAAACAAATCGTTTGCGTACTCGCTCCAAAATAAAATTCTGTTTGTTGACTGTGGCAATCACACAAAATAAATGATCCCACAGTCAACAAAATCATTTGCCGTTTTAATTGATACCGAAGCCGGTATGGGCGGTA
>JAIRTV010000163.1 GCA_031254675.1 Planctomycetaceae bacterium
AAATAATTCAGGAGATGTAAAATGAGGGGTTTGGGTATTTTTTTAGAAGTAGCACAAAAAATCAATTTTTTCTTTCAACTCAAAACCGATGATGATGAAAAGATTTTCTCATTGATTGAGTTATGCGGTTTATTATCTTTGTTTGTTCTGTTTGTGTTGTATTGTCATCATGGGACTTAATTTAGCGTCAGCCATTCATATTGCCAGCATGGGCATGAGAGCCTCCGAAAAGACAATCAATGTCTCCGGTGATAATCTCGCCAACGCCAACACCATCGGTTACAAATCCGAACGCGCCGATTTTTCGTCCATGTTGGCGTACAACTATCATTACGGCACCACCCCAGGACAAGGTTATTCCGCCGGAACCAACCCCACACAAATCGGAATGGGTGTTGAATTTGCCGGTGTTTCCACCGATTTCTCGCAAGGAACCTTCAAAGAAGGAATGACCAACTCCGATATCGCTATCAACGGCAACGGATTTTTGGTTGTTCAAGCCCCCAACAGTACCCAACAATATTACACCCGAAACGGAGCCCTAAAAATCAACGGCAATCTCGATCTAGTTACCAATACCGGAATGTCTGTCATGGGCTACGGAATTGACGACAAATTCCGAATTCAAACAGATACATTGACAAATTTGCGTATTCCTATTGGCGAAATGCATATTGCCGAAGAAACGCAACAAATTACGATTGAAGGTATTGTGGACGCAGTGGGCGACGCCGGAACTCAAGGAACCGTCTTGCAAACCGCACCCATGACCGATCTTGCCAAGTCCTTGCCGGACAACGACCAGAAGTTGGCGGTAACACCGTTGCCGGTTCCGAACATCGCCTCAACCGGAATCGCCGGCGAGACCGCCGCCGGAACCATCGAATCAGGAACCTATTATTACGTATTCACTTTCGTCAACGCCGAAGGAATCGAATCGGATTACTCCGCTCCAACAAATCCAATTACATTGCAACCCAATCAGAATACGGTATCGCTTACCGGTTTGCCGACAATTCCCGATGAATATTCTTCGTTGCGAATTTACCGTGCCGTGTATTCCGGCAACGCCGCCGAATCTCATGCGTTTTATCAGGTCGCCGAACTCCCACCGAACACCAACAGTTTTACCGATACACGTTCCACCACGGCAATTGCCGATCCTTCGCAACCCAATTACCGAAAACTCGAACAAAACCGATTAAGCGCAAAAGAAAGTTATACCTATTATTTGACCTACACAGACAACACCGGAAATGAAAGCCGACCTGTTCCCATTAGCGACGAAATTCAACTCAATTTAGGCGGGCAATTGTTGTTGTCGGAGATTCCAACAGTCGATCCGGCAAACAATCCCGACGGTTGGACGGGCAGAAGAATTTACCGAAATTCAGGCGTGGATCCGACAGAAGTTCGTTTGGTCGGCGAAATCAACAACATGGATCCAACCGAAACCTTGATCGACCGAACCTCCGACGCTTCACTACTCAATAATCTCGAAATCAGCCCCGCCGGACGCGGAATCGCCGCCGTCAATAACACAACTCGTTTACTCGACGTCGGAAAATATGACAACGGCTCTTTTGTTCGCGTGTTCGAAGAAGGAACTCTCACACTAAAACCAAACAAAGGCGGCGAAGAATTACGTTGGGAAACATTGGAAATTGACACCGACACAACTGTTGGCGATTATTTGAATTTTTTGAACGAATCTTTTGGGATTCGCAACATTGCCGACGGGATTCCGCCGGATCAAGGAATGATCGGGAAAAATATCAACAACGGTTCGCAAGGAGCAACAACAATTGACGGAGCATTTTATTTTCTCGGCAACAGCGGCGTTGAAAATACGTTGGAGCTGGATGCGAATGATATGATTCTTCAAACGGCAGACGGAATGTCGCGTCAGATTGATCTTGGTTGGGGGCAGAACCCAAACAATAAACAAGATGCGGTTGGCAGTAGTGTTTCCAGCGACTTGCAAGTTTTCGATTCGCTTGGAACGCCGATTGATGTTCGGTTGACCATGGTGTTGGAATCAAAAAATAACACCGAAACGATTTATCGTTGGTATGCGGATTCGTCGTCCAATCAACCTGTTGACGGTACGGCAATTGCCAGCGGAACAGGAACAATTCGATTCGACCAAAACGGACGACTCATCGACGCCTCCAACACCCAAATCTCCATACAACGAACACAAACCGCCGCAACAAGTCCATTGGATTTTGAGTTTGAAATGAATATTGACGCTCTGATGGCTCTTGCCACCGAGAACGCGGAATTGCAACAAACCACCAACAACGGCGCCGGCGCAGGAACATTGTACGACTACACAATTGACAAGGACGGAACAATTTGGGGAGTTTTCGATAGTCTCGGAGGCGATACAAGACGAACTCTCGGGCAAATTCCATTGGCAACTTTTCGCAATCAGGAAGGATTGTTCAAATCGGGCGAAAGTTTGTATCAGGTCAGTACCAATTCCGGCGATCCTATCATTGGAATTGCCGGAACCAGCGGAACAGGAACAATTCGAAGCAACACGTTAGAGTTGTCTAATACGGATATTGGCGGTGAGATTGTCAATATGATTCTTGCCTCCGCCATGTACCGCGCTAACGCCAAAATTATGACCACCTCCAACGAAATGATCGACGCCCTCCTAAGAATAACATAATAGTAGTGGAGAGTTGAGAGTTGATAGTGGATAGTTCGCAAGCGTGCTGTTCACTACGAACTATCCACTCTCCACTATCAACTATCAACTACTAGAAAGAATGGTTCGTTTGACGCGGTTAAATAAGGATGAATTTATTCTCAATGCCGAACTTATTCGGTATGTTGAATGTTGTCCTGACACATTGATTACTTTGGTCAATGGCGAAACGCTTATGGTTCGCGAATCGCTGGACGAAGTGGTACGCCGAACTGTTGCCTACCACCAAGCAAAAAACCTCATCCCAAAACCACAATATTTACCATATTAGTTGAAAGTGGACAGTGGAGAGTGGATAGTGTGGAGAATGAAGAGCTAATCGTGTTCCAACCAACCAATCTCGATTATCACTCGCAAACTCTCCACCACCAACTCTCCACGCTCCACTACTAAAACTATCCACTTTCCACTATCAACTATCAACTTTTAAACATGTTTTTTGACAAAGGGACATTTTTTGGGATTTTTTTGGGTTTTGGTTTAATTGTTTTTTCTGTTGTTTTGGGCGGATTGGACAATTTGTGGCTTTTTTGCAATATTCCCGCTATTTTAATTGTTTTCGGTGGTGCGGCGGCGTCAATTTTGATTGCGTTTCCTGTTGGGGTGGTGTTTCGATTTTTTTTGTTTGTTCGCAAGAGTTTCGTCCACGAAGAACTCCAACCACAACACATCATCGAACAAATCGTCACACTCACCGAAACCGCTCGCCGAAATGGTTTGTTGGCGCTTGAGGATTTTTCGGAGAATATCAAAGAGCCGTTTTTGGCGGACGGCATACGCATGGTTGTGGACGGTTTTTCGGCGGAGAATATCGAAAAAATACTCCGCTCCGAAATCAATTCCATGAACCAACGCCATAAACAAGGTTATGCGTTAATTGTCCACTCCGGCAAATTCACTCCGGCATTCGGAATGATCGGAAC
>JAIRTV010000197.1 GCA_031254675.1 Planctomycetaceae bacterium
CCCCCCCTGCTTTGCGCAGCTTATCGAGTTTAACATTTGACTTTTCGCAAAGAATATTGCGAAAATCCCGACAACACATTTGACTAAATTTTCCATTGTCATTCTCCTCATTTTCTAAGGTTTTACAAAATTGATCGCGAAACGCTTGTCGAAAGACGACAAAATAAACGCAACACGATTGCACTAAGTTTCATAGTTTATGTTAAATGGAAAAAATAGTCTATAGGTTTTGTTTCTGTTTAAATTTTTTGGTCATTATTTTGTGGCATTTTATTAAAAGATCAACTTCAGGTGGGCAACCTTTCGTTGAAAGGCTTTTGCCTGCGGTTGCAACGGTTGAGTTGGTTTTCCTATTTCCGTTTGTGTCCCTGATTGTTTTGAAGGAAACCTCATGATATTATAGTTTATAGTATTGTAAGGCGTTACAAGTAAACGTAAACGGCACAACAGGAATGTTGGCAATAAACCAAAAAGTTCGTCATTTTTCGATTATCCCAAAAAGGAGATTATTCCATGAGTTTGTTAGGATTGTTAGGTCCACGAATCGGTCATAAACCGTTATTCGACGATTTATGCCAATATCATAAAATTGATAGAAAAACAAAATTATTGCTAAACCACGTGATTCAGAAATATCAACTATCACAACCAATAGAAATATTTATTGATTCCAAATGGCTCGATCAAGCACTCAATGATGAAGAATTTGCCGATTCTGCGGACGATTTGCGGGAGATAATCAAATTATGGTTTGAATCTACCTCGTCTTAAAACGATGAATCGTTTTAACAATTTTCGTGCCAATACCTAATACGCAACAATATATTGGTGTTATTGATTTTGGAAAGCAAACCGATGTTCGGCAGGAAATCAGATAGCCAAACAGTCGGCAACTCCAAATGACGGACTTGTTTTTTTGTCTGGAAACAGTAAAATAAAACGCAAATTTAATATTTTTGATTTTTTGAAATATTGAGATAATTTTTCATTCATTTTATGTTTTAAAGGAATAAGTTCCATGTCCAGGAAAAATCGTGAAACAGTATTGGGCGAATCCACGGCAACCGTTTCGAATAACACCGGAACAACTAATCTTGATACCGAAACGAAAAAAGGTCAACACGCAGATCGGCGTGATTTTATTAAGGTTGCGGTGGCATCGGGAGTGGGAATTTGTGCGGTGGGAGCTCCGATTTGTGCTGGTGCGCGAATGGTTTTGGCTCCGGTGTTTCAGGAAAGCCAAACCGGACGATTTTATTCGCTCACCACAGTCGAAACACTTACCGAAAAACCGCAAAAATTCGCTATTGTTGACAATAAACGCGATGCGTGGACGACGTTACCGAATCAAAAAATCGGTTCTCTTTTTGTTCGGAAAGTTGGAGATGAAGTTCAAGCGTTCCATTCGCTTTGTCCTCATGCCGGTTGCATGATCCAAATTGGTACGAAAAAAAATCCACAAACCGGCAATAATGAAGAAATGTTCTATTGTCCTTGCCATGCTGCTCATTTTAGTTTTGACGGCAAGCGTCTTGATGGAGTTTCGCCGCGTGATCTTGATTCTTTGGAAATCAAAATCGACAATGGTAAAGTTCTCGTCAAATTCGAAAATTTTACATTCGGTATTACTGAAAAACGTTCTTAAATCTCAAATTGGAACAGATTGACAATAGACCTTTTCTGTAACTCGATAGGGGATATTTGGGAACATTTGTTCGATGGACATTAAAAAGTACGTCCGAAGCTCCAATTTTAATTTGTTTTTGTGGAGCAAATGGATAATTTACAGTGTTTGGGTTGTGATGAGATCGGGTTTTTCGAAAAAACGGTGAACGGTTACCGAAAATGTTCCTGAATTGAGACAAATTATGAGAGATTTTCTGTTGATGTCTGAATATTCTGTTAAAAAATGCCGATTATAACGGTAATAAATATTTTTCTTCTCTAGGATGCAAGAGGTGGTTCGGTGTCGAGACCCAAAAAACAATCACAATCGTTTGAATTCGAAATGATTTCGGGTTTTCTGAATGTTTTCATGGCGGCAAGTTTTGTTGTTTTTTCTGGTTGTGGTTTACTTAGTGGACACAAAAAGCCGCGCATTGAAGAAGTTCCTCCTTATTATCAACACAACAAAACTTCTACCGAATTACAATCTTACCACGATCAGGAACGCGAAAATATGGCAACTCAGGTTCATATTGTTCGCAACCGCGAGATGGAACGACTTATTAATTCCGAAAAAAAAGAGGAAAAAGAACAGCAATGGCAAGAGGAGACCAAAACAACTCAGGAAAAACGGGAAAAATTCTGGAACAAATTCAAATTCACTGATAAAAATTTCCTGAGAAGCGATGAAGCCGTCCGAATCAGTTCCAATCTTGATCGTTAGAGGATTGGAAATGAGTATGGATTAAATTGGCGAGATTTGATAAACAAGATGAATCGCTTTTATGATTAGACTTTTTCTTTGACCTCTCATCGAAATCGTCAAAAATATCTACCAAGAAAAAAATTCGCTGAAATATTGCCAATTTTTTATTTTTTTTGAGAAAGTAAAAAGTTCCGCTTGACATTTTCTTGATTCCGTATAAACTCTGAATCTTAGTCAATTGTGATACGTATTTTTTGCCGTGTTGTTCTTTGGCAAACGTTTCGCGATTATTTCAAAGAAGTCTTGTAAAATCAAGGAGAATGATGATGAAAAATTTAGTACAATGTGTTGCCGGACTTTTGGCAATGTTTTTGGCAAAAAGTCAAATGTTAAAATGGCTAAATTACACAAGCCAGGGGGGGGGGGGCTATCTGGAGTGGAGATTTGAGAACGAATAGTGGAGAGTTGTCGATTTTTCGACGTTTTCCCGCAAAATTCTCAACTCTTTCACATTCTTTGCGATTCGGCTTTACGTTGGTCGAACTTCTTGTCGTGATTTCGATTATCAGCATGTTAGCCGCCATGCTTCTGCCCGCCGTCAATGCCGCACGCGAAGCAGCACGCCGCGCAACGTGTATGAACAACCAAAGCCAATTAGCGCTCGCTTGTCTCAACTACGACGGTGCGAAACAAAATTTGCCACCAATGAGAGCACAAATTGCTAAGGGTAGTATTCCTACGACACCATCAGAAGGTGGTGGAGGTGGCGAGGGCGGTGAAGGTGGCGAGGGTGGTGGAGGTAGTGTATCAAATGCAGGCGAAGGCTCAGAAGCCAATGAACCTCAAGCAATATTTCACCATGCAAGTTGGATTGGTCATTTGTTACCCTACATGGAACTCAACCAACTCTACCAAAATCTTACTTCAGGGCAAATTCATAATGATTCCGAGACAAATGATAAATTTTATACTGGAAATAATTTTATCATTGTTAAATCGTTCCGCTGTCCTAGTGCGGAAATTCCCGTTGACAAAACGGGAATCCATTACGTTTGCAACGGCGGATACCAAAATGCGAGAGCGACTAATTGGACGGGTACTGCGACCAGAAATGTGTCAGGTCAAGCTTGGGATCCCGGTAAAAGAGCCGATGCGGTGTTTTTTGATCATTTGGCGCTAACACAAACGGACACTTCATGTAATGTTACCGTTTCTATTGATTATATTTCCAGTCACAGCGGTACAGGCAATACGCTCTTGCTTTCGGAAAATATAAACAATGTGCGATGGGCATACTGGGGTGGAACGAATAATGTTGGTGTTACGGTGGGTGGAGAATTGGAAATTGCGTCTTGTTATCCGTGGAACACTTATTTTACGTCTTTCAATGCAACCGGCAAAGGAACAGCTAATCCCGCGGTTACAAGAATGGCGGAATATCCAAGTGATGATAATACCACATGGAGTCATCAAGGATATACCAATGCAGCACTTCCTCAAATAAGTGGAGACCAAAGTTTTGCGGCATTTTTTATTAATGTTGCCAAGGGCAATGAGTATGATGGTGCTTATGGGAGTACTTACCGTTATCGTCGTGCTCGTCCGTCTTCGCATCATCCGGGGATTGTGTTGGGGGCGTTTGCGGATCGAAGTGTTCGCCCGTTGAGCGAAAGCATGGATCAACGGATCTTCGTTTGGATTTGTCAACCAAACAGCGGTCAAGTTCTTGGTGGAGACTCTTTCTAATAACAATAAAAGTGAGGGACATGGAGTAAAAGACGTTTAATTGCTTTTTCATCTTTTTTCTATCATCCCTCACGTTT
>JAIRTV010000232.1 GCA_031254675.1 Planctomycetaceae bacterium
GACAAAAATATCGGATTTAAGATTTATTTGTGCTTGATTTTTGTTAACTTTCTGCGAAAATAACCGACTAGTTCAAACTAACAATAATTTTATTGTTGGCTTATTTTTGTATTTTCAAATCTTTGGAGGTTACAATGTCAGCATTTACCGACGTTAAAAAAACTGTTCAATTCGAAGGTCCCGAATCAAAAAATCCTTTAGCGTTTCGGTTTTACAATCCCGACGAAAACGTTGAAGGCAAACCAATGAAAAATCATTTCCGTTTCAGTGCCGCGTATTGGCACACCATGCGCGGAACCGGCTCCGATCCCTTTGGACCAGGTACAATGTACCGCCCTTGGGAAGGCAAAGATACGGTCGCCAACGCCCAGAAACGAGTCAAAGTCTTTTTCGAATTTCTCGAAAAACTCCAAATGCCCTTCTACGCTTTCCATGACCGCGATATCGCACCAGAAGGCGACTCTCTCAAAGAAACTAACACCAATCTCGACGCGGTTGTCAAAATTTTCAAAGAAGAACAACAACGAACCGGCATAAAATTGTTGTGGGGAACGGCAAATTTGTTCGGCAACCCGCGATTCATGCACGGCGCCGCAACCAGTTGTAACGCCGATGCGTTTGCTTTTGCCGCCGCCCAAGTCAAAAAAGCGCTCGAAGTAACAAAAGAACTCGGCGGAGACGGCTACACTTTCTGGGGCGGACGCGAAGGTTACCAGTGCATCTGGAACACCAACATGAAACGCGAAATCGATCATCTGGCGAAATTTATGCACATGGCTGTTGACTACGCCAAAGAAATCGGATTCAAAGGACAATTCTATTTTGAACCAAAACCCAAAGAACCCACAAAACATCAATACGATTTCGATTCGGCAGCGTGTATTAATTTTCTTCGTGCTTACGGTCTCGAAAAATATGTCAAAATGAATATCGAAACCAATCACGCCACATTAGCCGGTCACTCCGTAGAACACGAATTAGAATACGCCGGCAGCCAAGGCTTTTTAGGATCAGTTGACGCCAACACCGGCGACACATTGCTCGGTTGGGATACAGATCAATTTCCAACCAATGTTTACGAAACAACAAAAATGATGTTGGTCATTCTGAAATACGGCGGCTTCAAAACCGGCGGTCTCAACTTCGATGCCAAAGTTCGACGCGAAAGTTTCGAACCAATTGATTTGTTCTACGCACACATCGGCGGAATGGACGCATTTGCATTGGGTTTGAAAATTGCGGCGGAGATTCGCAAAAGCGGCGAAATTGAGCAAATGGTTCGCGACCGCTACGCCTCGTGGGACAACGGAATCGGCGCAGAAATCGAAGCCGGTAAACATAATTTCAAATCACTCGAAAAATATATGCTCGAAAAAGGAAATGCCGAACCCAACAAATCCGGCAAACAAGAACTTTTCGAAAATATCGTCAATAGATATACGTTCAAAACTTATTAAACTGTTTGATAATCGCTTGTTGCGTGAAAGTCGTTTCGTGATTTTAACTGTTGTTTTCGACAACTCATTACATTTGTGAAAGGTGTTACGATGAACCGAATTTTGTCTATTTTTTGTATTTCGGGTTTGTTTCTTTTTGTTCCGTTTCTTTGTGTTGCCGCAACACCGGAATTTCGACCGGTTCCTATGGAATTGTTGCAAATTCGGGACGGTGTTGGGAATATTTTTGAAAAGCTGAACGAAGGAACAACAGTTAAAATTGCGTATCTTGGCGGCTCCATCACTGCCGCCAATGGTTGGCGTCCCAAAACAACGGAATGGTTTAAGAAAACTTTTCCAAACGCCAAAATTGAAGAAATTCACGCGGCGATTGGCGGTACCGGCAGTGATTTGGGGGTATTTCGGTTGGCTCATGATGTTCTCCAACATCAACCGGATTTATTATTCGTTGAGTTTGCCGTCAATGACGGTGGAGTGTCGCCGGAAAATATCTGGCGCAGTATGGAAGGAATTGTTCGCCAAACCTGGAAAGCAAATGCCAAAACCGATATCGTGTTCGTGTACACGATTTCCGAAGCCTTAGCAAAAGAACCACGAACAGGAACTTGTAATAGGTCAATGTCTTCTATGGAACTTCTTGCCGATTTTTACGGCATACCGTCTATCAATTTTGCGGTTCCGGTTCTTGATTTGGAGAAATCAGGGAAACTCGTATTCAAAGACAAATCGGCTCCTGAAAATGTGATCTTATTCTCAACCGACGGTGTTCATCCGCTTGATGCCGGACATCAAATTTACGCTCAAGCGGTTGTGGACAGTTTTGAAAAGATGAAAGGAATAAAACCGGTTTCACATCAACCGAAACTAACCAAAACGTTTATAAATGATCATTGGGAAGCTGCCCAATTGGTTCCAATTACCGAATCCATGCTCCAGGGAGAATGGAAAAAACTTAACACCGACGAGGGGCTTCAACGATCATTTGGACGACGATTGGGAACGATTTGGCATTCGGGAAAACCTGGAAGCAAATTGACATTCCGATTCAAAGGCTCTCAGGCGAAAATTTACGATTTATTGGGACCAAACGGCGGACAAGTCATCGTAACTGTTGACGGAAAAACAAAAGAAAAACCGGTTGCCCGATTTGATTCTTACTGCACGTACCATCGTCTCGCAACACTGAATTTAGCGTCCAATCTTGATGCGGAAGTTGTTCATACGATTACGGTTGAGGTTCACCCCGAACAACCCAATCGGCAATCAGTTGCGTTCCGACTCAAAGAACCGGAAAAAGAACTCGCCGAACCAAAATTTCAAGGAACGAATGTCTGGTTCGGGCAACTCATGCTAATTGGCAATCCGGTTGACTAAGGAAGAAACCAATCCGAATGACGACAAAACAGGTAAAATAGACATTATCTTTAATCTTTCCCCAATACAAAGTATTTCACTTTAATACTTATTTTGATGATGATCTTATTTGAACACAGAAAACACGGAAGACTCGGAACTTTTTTTATTGTTTCCATGTCTTCCGTGTTATCTGTGTTCAATTTCGTCCTTGAAAGAAAAGAATCCTTAAACGAACGGGATTGGTACCTACCGAAAAACAGAAATTGTAGAACTACATTTTCCAATTGTAGAACTACAATTACCAATTGTAGAACTACATTTACCAATTGTAGAACTACATTTGCCAATTGTAGAACTACATTTGCCAATTGTAGAACTACAATTGACACCATTTCCTTCGTTTTTTAGAAGGAAGCCAAACCTTTTGGCAATAGTTTGCCGGTTCGTCGCCTGCTGCTATTCCGCGAAAAGTTAAGATAATCAGGGAAAAATAATAGACATTTTCTTTAAGTATATTTAAAACAAGGTACAAGGTAGGTGATGTTACCTCAAAGCTGGATGATGTTGCCTCGAAGGTGGGTGATGTTGACTCAAAGGTGGGTGATGTTTCGCCGAAGGGCTTTCACCCACCATCACGTCGGCGATAGCCGACTCGCCCCTGTTTTCGGATGGCAATTTGTATTGCCAAGCGGTTTGGAGTCCAATTGCCAACCGACCACAGGGGCTAGTTGGCTATCGCCGACGCAACCGTGGATGAAAATCCTTCGGCGAAAGGTCGCCCACCTAAAAAGAAAGGTTGACACCTGTCTTAGGGAAGAGTTAAAGAAAAGGTCTAATACTTTACGGAAAGTCGAGTGATTGACTACAAAACCACCAATTCCAACCCGAAAAATTTGAAAAATTAAAATTATGGGCAAATCAGTAGGAGCGATTGAGTTATCCAGTATTGGTATTGGATACAAGGTTCAGGACGAGATGTTGAAAGCGGCGTCAATTGAGATATTGATTGCGCGGACGATTTGTAGTGGGAAATACCTGATTGTTTTCAGTGGCGGTGTTAGCGACGTGGAAACGGCAATTGAGACGGGTATTACTGTTGGCGATAGTGCGGTGATTGACCATTTAACGGTTGCGAATGCTTATGACGGTGTTTTTCCGGCGTTGTCGCAATCGGTTGTTTTGTCGCCGGAAGGAATTGACGCATTGGGAGTGATCGAGACGTTTAGCGGTGTTAGTGCGTTGGTGGCGGCGGATTACGCCGGCAAAGCGGCACGAGTTACGTTGTTTCGGTTACACATTGCGATGGC
>JAIRTV010000268.1 GCA_031254675.1 Planctomycetaceae bacterium
CATTGGGTTCCAGAACAAAGGGCAAAACTTGTATTGGTTGCTGGATTACCGGAACACAAAAAGGACAACCCAAAACGTATTACATTTACAATATTTGTGTTCACGAGGAATGTTTTGCAGAAACCGGCGCTCAAGCAATTAGTTACACGACGGCGGTTCCGGCGGTGTTGGGAGCGAAGATGATTCTGTCCGGTCAATGGAAGGGTTGCGGTGTTTTCAACATGGAACAATTCGATCCTGATCCGTTTATGAACGAAATTGGTCAATGGGGATTGCCTTGGGTTGAAACTCTGCCGACAACAGAAAAAATGAATCCGCTTTGAACAGTTACGAAATATTTTACCGAACAATCGTGATGTTGCCCAAAAGGTGGGCGATGCTGTCTCCAAGGTAGGTGATGTTATCTCCAAGGTGGGTGATGCTGTCTCCAAGGTGGGTGATGTTTCGCCGAAACATCACATCAGCGAAAGCCGATTAGCCCAAGGTTCCAAAACCCGAAATACGACAAGGCTATTAAACCTTTTCTCTTGTTTTGTGATTTTGGGGGAGTTGTTCCTTGAGAGGTCGGACGTTTCCGATGTCCATAACAATTTCATATCCGGCAGCGCGAACCCGACGACTCAAACACGCACAACATTCCGCCGCCTCATCACCAGTACAAATTTTATTGTCGTACAACTCGTATTTGCTGCGCACTTCAACCGGCGACAAATTCGGCATGACCACATTGGCTCCCGCACGCAACCCCATCTCACGCCCCTGCGGATCAGCCGTACCAAGCGCTGTTGTTGCCGGAATCAACGCATTCGGGAACATCAACCGCAATATCCCTATCAATCGAAGTGTTAAACGTAAATCACCACTGCTAAAACGATTAAACGGCGTTGCACGATGAGCAATAAACGGTCCAATTCCAATCATTGCAGGACGGAGTTGTTGCAAAAAACGTAAGTCCTCAATCAAACACGCCGTCGTTTGGAACGGAGAACCCACCATAAAACCAGAACCAACTTGATAACCAATCTCTCGCAAATTCCAAAGACATCGCTTTCGATTTTCCAAACTCATACCAACCGGATGAAGTTTCGCGTAATGTTCCGCGTTTGCCGTTTCGTGCCGAAGAAGATAACGATTGGCACCCGCTCGGAAGAATAACTCATAACTTTCATAAGATTTTTCACCCAAAGAAAGTGTGATGGCACAATCTGTATATTTTTTCCGTATCTCCGCAACTATTTCACTGATTTGTTCGTCCGTATAGAACGGGTCTTCACCACCTTGCAACACAAATGTTCGGTAACCAAGCCCATAACCAATTTCACAACAACACAATATCTCGCTCTTGGATAACCGATAACGTTCCAGTTTGAGGTTCTTCCAACGAATACCACAGTAAAAACAATCGTTTCGGCAATAGTTGGTAAACTCAATCAAACCCCGAATATAAACATCCGTTCCATAATATTCTCGCCGAACCTCATCAGCGTGCCGGAACAATTCTTGATCATACAGCGATGTCTCAATCAACTTCTTCAGATCAACATCAGGAAGATCACGGTTTGCGTGTAATTGTTCAATCATGTGGGATTGTGGGATGTGAGGCGTGGATTGTATGGCGTAGAGGTTGCGATCTATTAAAGCCCAAAATTCCGCTTACACCACACACCGCCCATCACAACTCCTCCAGAAGGTTAAAAAAATTGGGAAACGTTTTATGAGTACACTCCGGGTTTTTAATCACAACACCAGGTAAACCCAAACCAACAACCGCAAAACTCATTGCCATTCGGTGATCGTCGTAAGTTTCAACTGTTGCCGGAATTAACTGTTTGGGCGGAACAATCCGCAAACCATCAGGGCGTTCATCCACAATAGCACCAAATCGACGCAACTCCCTCGCCAAATCCGTAATACGATCCGTTTCCTTATAGCGAACATGTTGTATATTGGTTATTTCGGTACTTCCTTCGGCGAACAACGCGGTTGCGGCAAGCGTTTGCGCAGTATCGCTAAACGAATTCATATCAACCGAAATTCCTCGAAGCGTTTTTTGAGGCGAACGACTCACCGTAATCGAATCAGAACACCATTGAATATCACAACCCATCTTTTCGAGACAATCCACAAACGCAATATCACCTTGCAGACTTTGCCGCGACAAACCCGGAACAGTAACCGAACCACCACAAATTGCTGCTGCCGCAAAAAAATACGATGCTCCCGACGCATCCGGTTCAATTTGATATTGCTGAGGTGTTCGGTAATTTGTTCCCATCGCAAACCGGAATATCTCAAAATCACCGGAAATTTCCGCAAGAACTCCAAATGATTTCATCATTTCAAGCGTCATACGAATATACGGTTTGGAGACAAGATTTCCGGTGAGTCGGAGTTCGATGTTGGCGGATCGCGCCGCCAACGGAACCGCCAAAAGCAATGCACTCAGAAATTGGCTGGAAATCGAACCGGAAACCGTCGCCGATTTCGTCTGTCGTCCATCAGAAACTTGGCGATCAGCATCGCAAAACAATAAAGGTGGAAAACCGTTTTTTTGTTCATAACAAATGTTTGCGCCAAGCGTTTGCAGAGCTTCCACCAGATCACGAATAGGGCGTTCGTGCATACGCGGTTTTCCGTAAAGGCGATAATTGCCTTGGGCAAAAGCCAATAGAGCGGTTAGAAATCGTGCCGTCGTTCCGCTGTTACCGACATAGATATTGGCGTCTCGATTAGGAAAAATCTTGCGAGTTCCGGCAATTTGTATTTGTTGCTTGTTGGGATGGTGTTGTATTTCCAGTCCGAGTTGGCGGAGAGCTTCAACGAGAACTTGAGTGTCTTCGGAATCAAGGACTCCTTCCAGAATTGTCGCGCCTTCCGACAACGCCGCCAAAATTAACGCCCGATTGGTCATACTTTTCGAACCAGGTAAAACAACAACCGCATTCATAGAGCGACTCGTTAATAGTGAATATGTTGCGAAAATAAGGTTTCTTTTAAAATCGAATATGTTCCCAAGGCAATTCGGAATTGTCGGGAATTGTTTCGTGAATGATTTGATGAATATTGATTTTTTCTTCGGCAATCGCTTGTTCCCAGCAGTCGCCGCGAAAATAATCCGTCCACGCATCCAACCGCGCTCCAAGTCGCCACGCTCTTTCAATCACCCGACCAAAACGCCGATCACTTCGACAAATTAACGCTTCAAGCAAACTTGTTTCCAACGTATGATATTTAAGCGAAATTCCAGTACGCCGAATACGATTGACCAACCGCGCATGAGCATTGAGAAAATAACCTTGTGATTGCATTCCCAAACGTTCCCAAAACGAATGCGGCTTCGGTACAAAATTGGAAACATTCGCCGTAATAATCGGAGTTCTGCCGCGAATCCGTTTGCCAAGCCGACCAATCTCCAACGATAAATCAATAATCCCATCAATATCATTGTTCGTTTCTTCCGGCAAACCGCAAAGAAAATACATCTTAACCCGATTAAAACCGTTAGAAAAAGCCGTTTCGCAACCGTTAAGCAAATTTTCATTCGTAATTGGTTTGCCGATTCGTCGTCGCATTTCGTCGAGAGCGGCTTCGGGAGCCAGTGTCAAACCGGAAGTTCGCTCTGTGGTTAATTGTTGCATCACATCGCTGAGCTGATGATTCACCCGCAAACTCGGTACGGAAATAGAAACATGCAACGGTGTTAATACTTTGCGAAGTTGTTCGATGAGTTCTTCAAATTTCGGATAATCGCTGGTTGAAAGTGAGAGCAGGGACACTTCGTCCGAACCGGTTGCCAAACACGATTCCAAAGCGATCCGAACAATTGATTCGGGACTCCGAACTCGAATCGGACGTTTTTGCACGGTACTAACACAAAATTTGCAACGTCCCGGACAACCCCGCATAATTTCTATCGCAACCCGATCTTGAACACATTCCACCAACGGGACAATCCGCAGAATCGGCGGTTCAAACGCTTCAATCTCACGCACCACCGCCGGTCGAACCACTTCGGGAACACCTGATTCGTTCGGTTTGGGTTTTAACGCCCGACCGTGGGAATCATACCGAACAGAATAAAACTGCGGAACAACCACAAACGGAAATCGTCGCGCTGTTTCAAGTAACGCAGAACGACGATCAAAATAAGTCGCCGAATCTTGTTTCGTAAAGGTTTGTTTCATTTCGAGCCAGAAATCACAAACCGCCGGAAGTGATTCTTCGCCATCACCAATAATAAAAAGATCAATGAAATCGCTCATTGGTTCTGGATTGACAGCCGACGGTCCGCCGGCAATGACCAAAGGATCACGCATGGATCGTTCCGAAACATGAAGCGGCACTCCACCAAGATCAAGCATTGTCAGAACATTTGTGTAGGACATTTCGTACTGCAACGAAAATCCAAGCACATCAAATTCGGTGAGCGGCGAAAATGTTTCCAACGAATAAAGCGGCAAATCATGTTTCCGTAACGCTTGCTCCATATCAGGATATGGCGTAAAAACACGTTCGCAAGCCCAATCGCAACGATGATTCATCAGCGAATAAAGCAATTGCAATCCGTAATTGCTCATTCCGATTGTGTAAACATCGGGAAACGCAAAACAAAATCGTCCACGTACCGAGTCTTTCGGTTTGACAACACTTCCGAGTTCCCCGCCGATATATTGCCCCGGCAAGGCAACTTCGGAAAGCAATAAATGTTCAATTTTCCGGCGAAAAGTCAAAATATTTTTGTGTTATACCATAGCGGTATATTTCTGATTGAATGTTTTCGGTTGGACGGCAATCTCGGTTTATTTCCCAATCGTTGTTCCGGCAATAATTGTGTTGATGCAATTCCGGTTTGGCGTCTTGTTTTTCGTAACCGAGACTTTTGAGAACTTCGAGAATTTCGGAACAAGTCGGAAACATCCGTCCGCTTGTTCGTTTGTATTCGTTTAAGGCGTTCATAAATTCGACTTCGTCTTGCGAATAATCTCGCTCGCAAGTTGACGGGTCAATTTGGCGACGCCGAACATTCTTTTTTTGTGTCGGAACGGAAACCGGTGTTGTTGCCGGTCGATCAATTTTCTTCTTATCATACGAACAACCGGAGTTTCGTTCAACTGACCGAGAAAGTTTTTCGAATTTATCCAATGTTGTTAATTCGTCATCGGCAAAGGGTAAATCGGTGTCGGAATGGTTGGAAGCGAAATAATCGTCGTGTAAAAGATTTTTTGGGGCAATTTGTTTTTTTCGGGAAGGTTCGATGGGCGGCGTGGTTGCTACGCTGGAGTTGGCAACCGCAGGGCGGTTTCGTTCTGTTTCCGCAACCGATGGGCGAGATTTCCAATCGTTTTGATTTGTTTGTGCCAAAAAATCAGCAGAAAGAATGTTAATTGGTAAGGCTTTACGTGGTCTTCCGCGTTTTTTTTTCAGTTTCTGTTTGGTCGAATGAACCGCTGGAGCAACCGAAACGGGAATAAAGCAAAATTCAGACGGAAATGGGTCTGTATTCCCTTGTATTTCAAGAGAATTTCCAAATTGTTGTGTCATCGAAACACCTTTTCGAGGGGGATAAAGGATTGAAGGGGGACGGGAAAATTATTCAAAAATTTAATTCGACACGTTTGGAAATAATTTTTAACAATCACGAAAAATGTTCGGATATGTTAAAATCAACGGATTACAGAACAACGCCGATTCTATCTCTTGATTGGGTTATACGGAATGTTGTTATTATTGGGTTTGAGTCGGATATTCGCAATATTTTTTGCGAAAAGTTAAATGTTAAAATGATCAAATTATGTAAACCAGAGGGCTATGGAGTGGAGAGTTGAAAACGGAATAGTGGAAAGTGTTCGGTTTTTCGACGCTTTTTCACTAAATTCTTCTCTATCTATTCGTTCTTCACGGTTTGGCTTCACTCTGGTCGAACTTTTTGTCGTGATTGCGATTATTGGCGCGCTAATCGCTCTTCTGTTGCCTGCCGTTCAAGCCGCGAGGGAAGCAACAAGACGAATACAGTGTACCAACAATCTAAAACAAATCGCGGTTATCAATGGGGTATTACGCTCCAGATTCTCCCGTTCATCGAAATGACTCCACGTTATGAGGTTTTCAAAACAACGGTCAGTTCTACCAATGGTCGTTGTCCTCCACCTTAGCACACGAACGAGAATATTATGAAAAAACGAGCGGGTTCTTTTTCATAATTTGAGTTGATCAAAAAAAAAATTTTGCCTCCCGCTTGACGAAACGAACAAGACAAGGCATAATACTCACACTTGATGTTTGTTGGCTCTAACAAAGTAGTCAAAAATAAACACAAACTCCTATCGGTCATGGCAATAAAGCAGCCGATTGGAATATTGACATACCGGTTGGAAATTTCGAACCAACACACAAATCAGGAAAATTCCTATTGGAATCGTTTACAGTAAAATAGTTCACAAGAACCAAACGGAGTCGTTTGATGAAAGAAAAAAATCAGGAAAAATTAGTTGGTAGGGAAAAACAACCGG
>JAIRTV010000282.1 GCA_031254675.1 Planctomycetaceae bacterium
AAAAAATAGAAACCTATTCTTTTCAGAAATATTACCGGTTGTAATTTTTTAGACACAACAATTACAAAAAGACACGGAATTTCAGTAAAATTATTTTTCTGTCTATTCCGTGCTTTTTGTGGTTCAACAAACCGAATGTTCGTGTTATTTAGCCAAACGGGTTATAGATACCTTGTTTGGCAACACTTCCTTCATAGAAACCATCAGCATCCGGCATGACAGGCGGGTTGGCGTTCCAATCCCACACACCTTCCGATGGCATATCGGTTTTGCCCTTTTCAACCGCTTCATCCCACTTAACGACTTTGCCCGAAAACGCCGCGTAACGACCAAGAACCGCCGTCATTGTCGAATGCGCTCCGTACCAACCATCATTGCGTCTGATGTTTTCACGAATATTTTTGGCATGAACAACATGTTCATAGGCAAATTGTCCGGCGTTTACACCAGTTGTGAACAGCTCTTTGCCGGAAAAATCGTTGAGCCAACCTTTTCCGCCAGCCTCCGAACCACCCGCACCTTTGGTTCCGTGCACGAATTGATTGACCGCGTTGAAGGTATTTCCAATATGACGACATTGACTGAACATTTTGGAACCATCGGCAAACGTAAATTCGACAAAGAAATGATCCCACGCTTGACCGTGTCGATTACATTGTCCTTTATTTTTCTGATACCATTCGTCCCATGCGGCACGATCAGCAAACGGCGGAGCGGTTCGACGCAACGCTTCTGGACAAGCCTGATTTTGGCGACCGCCCATTGCATTCGCTTCCACCGGATGGCACATAACATCGCCCTTGCTGTGCATCCAGAGCCCCATATCAAGGTTGTGAACGTGCTGTTCGGTAATATTGTCACCGCAAAGCCAAACGAAGTGATACCAGTTTTTCATCTGGAACGACATTTCACTTTCGCCGGGGCTTCGATGTCGGCACCAAATACCGCCACCGTTCCAATAAACTCGCGTAAACGAAATGTCACCGATCAAACCTTCGTGAATCTTGCCGATCCAGTTCTGGAATCCCTGATCGTAACGTCGTTGAAGACCAACGGTTACTTTGAGATTTTTTTCGTCGGCGATTTTGTTTGATTCGACGAGGCTGCGAAATCCGGCGGCATCGACACAAAGCGGTTTCTCCATAAAAACATGAACGCCTTTTTCGACGGCGTAACGATAATGGAGCGGGCGAAAACCGGGTGTTGTGGCAATCAAAACCTGATCACCAGGGCTAAGACAATCAATCGCTTTTTTGAAGCCATCGAAACCACTGAAAACCCGATCTTCCGGCAAATCAATTTTACCTTTATACTTATCTTCGCCTTCTTTTCGCAATGCGTCAGCTTGCCGTTTGGCATTTCCTTCGAAGGCGTCGGTGACCGCGACAAGTTTGACGTTATCGCCGACATCCAGACGTTGGCGAATTGCGCCGCTTCCGCGACCGCCGCAACCAACGAGGGCAAGTTTGATCTGGTCATCTCCGGCGGCATGGGCACTGCGTCCAACAGAAAGTCCGCCAACCAGTGTTGCTCCGGCGGCTAATGTGCCGGAAGTTTTGAGAAAATCACGTCGAGACGTTTGAGTCTTTTTCTGCATACTAAAATCTCCTTTGTTGCAAAAAACATAATTTTGCGTCCCCTGTGGACGGCATATCGTGAATAAATCACGAATAATATTGTCAGTATAACCATTTGAGAAAAACTTCGCAACACTTGTCATCAGAAAAATAGCCCTGCAAAAAATTTTCCTATCGTTCGCAGGGTGTTTTTTTGTGTTGATTTGGTTTAGGTTGTTTGGTATTTCTTTTTTTCTTTATGTCTTAGTGGATTGTTATTTTTTAACTCAGAGCGAAGCCAGATAACGTTCTGCGTCGAGCGCCGCCATGCAACCTGTACCGGCTGCCGAAATTGCTTGACGGTAATAATCGTCGGCAACATCGCCCGCCGTAAAAACGCCGGATACACTCGTGTTGGTTCGAAACGGAATCGGTCTTGCAATAAAACCTTTTTCAGTTAAATCAAGTTTTCCTTTTAGAAATTCGGTGTTGGGCGTGTGTCCAATCGCAACAAACAATCCGGAAACCGCCAATTCCTTAACAGGTTCACCAACCGTGCTTTTGAGCAAAAGACCGGTAACACCATCTTTATCGTTGCCCAAAATCTCTTCGGGAATACGGTTCCACAAAATTTCGATGGACGAATGTTCCATTGCGCGTTTTGCCACAATTTTTGACGCCCGCAATTGGTCACGGCGGTGAATCAAATAAACTTTCGACGTAAATTTCGTAAGATATTCCGCTTCTTCAACCGCCGCATCACCACCGCCAACAACAGCAAGTGGTTTGTTACGGAAACGCGGCAATGCCCCGTCGCACACCGCACAAGCACTCACGCCGCGATTTTTGAAGCGATTTTCGGATTCGAGACCAAGATAATTGGCGGAAGCACCGGACGCAATAATAACTGTTTGCGTTTCATAGATATTGCCCGTCGCTCCGGTTAATCTGTACGGTAATCGAGAAAAATCAACTTCGACAATATCGTCACTAATAACACGTGTTCCAAAATAAACGGCTTGAGCGCGGATCAGCTCGACTAGTTCGGGACCGCTCACTCCGGTCAATTCGGGAACACGCGGCGGTAACATGTTTTTTCGACTTTTGGAAATTGCCGAATCAAGATAACCGCTAAGATCGCCAGGCGGAAAACCCGGAAAATTTTCAACTTCCGTCGTCAAGGCAATTTGTCCCATTGGAAGCCGGTTTTTCTCCTGATTTTCATGAGTAATCGCTCCTTCAATAAGAAGCGGCGAAAGCGAAGCACGCGCGGCATAAATCGCCGCTGTCCAACCAGCAGGACCACTACCGATAATAATTGTTTTTTCCATAATTTTTGTAATAAGCTACGCGATTTGTATCGCGAATAAAGTTTTTATTGCAAGAGTTCTCATTCACAAATACAATGACCGTCAAAAACTGTCATTATGATAGTAGTATTATATTGGATTGCGGTACAAATTTCCAGTCTCTCGGAATTTATATCGCCTCTGTTTTTCGCAAGATCATAAAGAATAAGGAATTATGAATGTTCACGAGTAAAAAATTCCTCTCGACAATTTGTTCGGTTGAACGTAAACCTTGAATCTTGGTTCGATTATGTTGACGAAAAAGGCGACAAAACAGCAGATAATATCCATGACACAAGACATTGCCAACTCTTGTTGGAGACGAAACAGTTCGTGCCATGCTGCCTACGAATCCCACCAAAATCATTGGAAGATTCTTTTGTGTCTTTGGACGGCAATATCGTACAACGATGATAATTTATGAAACGGATTCGGGAATCGTCCAATTTTGACATTGTTTAAAGATTTCGGATTCGGCAACTCCGGCTCCGATTCGGAAACGATCAATCACATCATGCCAAAGTTCTTTGTAAAACTGTTCATAAAAACGTTTGGAGCGAGCAAGAACATAATCTTCCTGAATTTTTCGAAACAGTTGTGCAATACTTCGTTGTGCATTTTCGGAGCCGGCGTAAAGGATTGCTTCGCCTCCGGCAGTGACTCCGCCCGCCACCGCCACCTCGCCAATCATTTGGCTTACAACATGCGCTCCCAAAGCAAAACCGCTCATTGCAAATGTTACGGTAATCATCGGTCGTGCCGCGGTGGCAATCGAATCCAGTGAACGAATCCAACCAACAATTTTAGGATTTTTTTGTGACCATTCGGTTAAATGTTGGCGAAGTGTTGCGCGAAATTCATCGTTCACCGGTTCCAAAGACGTCAACACGGTATGGGCGCGTTCAAACAACGCCGCACGATGTTCACCGCCAACCAATTCCAGAATCTCCCGACGCAACACAGGATTTTCCGTCTCAGAAATTTTTTCAAGCCGTGCAATAAGTCGACTGATAAATTCGGTTATTGCCTGATGTTCCTTGTTATCAAATTCCAGCAACGGATCGACCAAAGAATTTTGTACGCCAAAACAACGTGATGAAACAAACCCAGCGACTTTACGAACAGGAAATAAAATTTTGCTACCGACTGTACGATAAACATTATTGACATTTTGTGACCAACCGGGTCTGCCCGAATGCCACCAATTCCGAATCTCTTCCGCAAGCAACACCGTTGGCAACCCAGGCCAATCCACAACGGTTTCGCCTACATTTTCAAGCGTCTGCAACGCTTCGGCAAACCGCAACGACGATTTTTGTACCGTATCAAGATAAGACCAGACTCCTGTTGTTGGATCTTTCAATATTTTTAACGCACCAAGCAAGGTTTGCGATTTAATGGTATCAAAATGTAATTCCGTCAATATTTTTTCCAAATTGACGGGTTCGCTGAAATTTCCGTTTTCCTGTAATTCGTAAAACGGTAATTCCAACCGCTCCGCTTGTTCTTTGTTATAAGGCGTAACAAGAACGGTGAGTGGTTTTGTTCCGGTTTCTTCGCAAAATTGTTCTAGCCAACGTGGAAGATGTTGAATATCGTTGTTTAAATCGAACATGTTGAACAACACGATCATGGGTTTATTGGCTTCGGAGGCTTCGCGGAAGAATTTTCGGACAGCGGCGTCATTGTATTTTTGTTCCGTTAAAACGGCAATCAACACATCGGCGGCATGTCTTACCGCTCGGGCGCGTTCCCAATTGATTTCACGGTCAGAGTCAACATCCGGCGTATCCAACAACAAAAGCCGATCAGGAACATGGCAACCTTCGCTCCAAAAAAGATGATGATTCTCTGTAACGGACAATGGTTGTTCCGCATTTGACCAAGGAATGAGTTGGAACGATTCAAAATGGCGAGCAAGAATGGGTTTGAATGATGTTGTTCCGATTGTTTTTGGAACCAGACAAACCGGATGTTTTGTCCCTGAAGCACGATGATCGACGGCGCTAAACGATTCGCCCACAAGATGATTGAAAATAAGCGATTTTCCGGTATTTGTACCGCCTGTTACGGCGACAATCAAAAACATTTTGTCGGAAAGTTGCGGAATGAGTTTCTGTTTGAGCAGGGCGTACCAATCCTCATGTTCTGGCGACGGAACCCCGCAAGACTCTGCCAATATTCGTAACTGGTCGAGCATACGGTCGAGTTCTAAAACAGATTGAGCAAGTTTCGAAAATTCCATCATCTTATGAATTAAATCAGGATAGAGTGTCCGTAATTTGTGTTTATGTTCTATTAATTGTCTGTGCCGGTTTGGCAAAATACATTGTCAATAAATCTAATCCCAAAGTAGGGCAAAGTCAATCCGCTTTTTGATTTCAAGCATTTCCGTTTTTCACATTCCTAATTTATGACACAATTCCGGCAAAAACAGGCAGAGAAATCAAAAGATGGTCTATATTCTGCCAAAACTTTGACCATCTTGTTCGGTAAAAGATGGTGATCGGAGGTTTATCACGTAACCGAAACTGTTGGAGAGAACTCAGTGATTGCTTTTATTGAAAGATTTGCCAAACTTGATGTTTTGGGTTTTTCAAGTTTTAGCGTGAACCAACTTGTTCCGTATTGAGATTTTGTTGTTCCGAATTATTTTCCTGAACGTCATTTTTTCTGAACGCAACCGTACTAATTCTTTTGGCGTTTGACGAACCGGAAGAGCTGATCATTTCACGTATTGCGTTTTCGATCATACTGTTTTTGCCGGAGGAATTTTTGGTCGCCGTAAAACGTTTTCCCAAAATTTCTGGTTTCGAAATACCCAATATTTTGATCTGATTGTCACGGAATTGCCGAACGATTTCGCTGAAATGTTCCGGCTGCCGAACCGCAACCAAAAAGGCTTCGGCTTCTTTATTTTCGGGTTCGCGTTGGTTCCATTCTTCTAGAATCACCTTGGCTTCGCCGAATCGCATCAACGAAAGCAATGTCAAGGAATACCATCGCAAACAAAGTATGTCACGGCAACCATCCAAATACGCTAACTCCAACGGAATAATAGCTTTATCCCAATTTCCGGCAGACGCCCGGCAAGCCCCCGAAATCACTTCCCGTATCAGATCAAGATCTGTTCCTCCCCAAATTGTTGCCGCAAATTCGTACCCTTTTGATTCCTGTAACTCAGCAATATACAAGTCAAGCAAATGCCGATTAAATTCCACGCGATCAACAATGAGTTCCAAATTCGATTCCAAAACTTGAATGGCTTCGCGTCCATTGCCGCGCAAACGGTGAATCAAAGCGAGACTTACCACTGCCATTTCGCGAATACGTAAACGATGCCAAATATCAAGCGTCGTTTGTCCGTAACGAAGTGCCATTTCAAAAGTTCGCACCGCAAGATCAAGTTTTCCTTGTTGCTGGAGATGTGATCCCATAAAGGTTAAGAGTTGCATATCCACAGGGAAATGGTCAAGCCCCGCCAACAATATTTTAGTCATTTCCGTTTCGGGAATTGGCGAAAACGTAAAAGTTTCCCAAATACCATAATACGACGCTAAACGAAGATCAGATTGATTAGTTTGCTCAATTAGTTGCAAAAAATTGTGTCGGGCATGAACATAATCTCCCAATATTGATTGGGCTTCAGCACGAACAAACAAGGCTTCATGGGAAATTGATTTTCCCTGCTTTTCCAATTGTTCAAGGGTTTGCAAATTTCGGGTTGCCCATTGTTTTTGTCGGGCGGAATCATGTTGGCGCGAGGGCAATAGAAAACGTCCTGGGGCGGCATTTAGGCGAATCATCAAATTGGCGGCAGACGGCAAGAGCGAAGCACGAACTTGACCCTGAAAACGCAACCCTTTTCGGAGCGGAATGAGTCGTGGTTCAATAGTTTCTTCATCCAAATCATGCCGAACTCCATCCAACCGGTAAAGACGATGCAACACCATAACATATAAAGAATTACGTTCAATTTCGTTTGTTAGAAACAACCGAAATTCTTCCCATGTCGTCTCATCAAAACGATCTCCGGCATTCATTAAAAGAAGCCAGTTTGCATCGTTCTGTAATTCCGCAAGATCAATTAACTCATTGCGTAATGCAGCCGCATCGTTATGATTTTGGGATTGATGATAGGTTATTTTAGAATTGTCGAAATCAAACGACTCTGTTATTGTTGCAACGGATTCCGTACTAAGAACGAACACAGAATCCGAACACAAACAAGCACTTCGGAGTGATTCTTGTAATCCTTCAAAACCATCCTCAACAATGATGCCAACGGTAATTTGATTTTGACTCATAGAATTTTCCGACAATATTTTATCTTTTAATTTATCTTTTTAGGTAAAAACAGACTATTTAAATCTTTGTATCGGCATAAAGTTCGTTCGTAATCGACGTTTTTTATGATTGCGTTTACGAATTGGCGGGAAATGAAGGTTCGTAATATGTTCCTGCCTGATTGTTTTCGAGTCAAGACCAATCGGAAATAACGAAATAGTTTGCGGGTTTTGTTGTGAATTTTGTGCCGGACTTTTCGACGGTCAATCAAGATGATTAAATCACTCAATTTGTGTAATCGGAAAATTCACAATAATTCAAATAAAGTATAGTAATTATACCGAAACAGTAATCTATAATGTCCTCACAAAAAAATCTTTTGCTCAAGTCATCAAATGTCCGAAAAGAATAAGAAAAAAAGAGTCTCCTCTTTTCAACAAACATACCAACACAATTGTTCATAACCATTCAACTATTTTAATTTGTATTGTTGTCGGTTTTTTACGTTCACCGGAATACCTTTACCGAAAAAAAGAAATTTGTCAAAATCGTCATTGTCCGTAGATATAAAATCGTGGTTTTCAAACAGTCGGTGAATTTGGGTAAATTACAAAAAAATTGTTTGCATTAGCATTAAAAGGTATTAGAATACGATAGACTATTTTGAAATTGCCGGATTTACGGGTGGAGCGTCCGATGAAAAGGAAGATGAAATATTCGATTATTTGGGCTTTTAGCCTTTTGATGTTGAGTTTTTTTGTTTTGTTGATTTGGGGTCAGGCGTTGGCGCAACCGACAAATTTATTGGAATCCATTCCGCAAGTTGTTGTTCGTCCTCCAGCGGAACCGCCGAAATGGCTTGTTGATTTTTCGCCGTATGAAGACCCGATGAATCCCGCCAGAAAAATTCGAGTTATTACAGTAGTCGATCCCGAATCCAAACGTATTGTTGTCTATCATGAAGATTTGGCAACCGGACAAGTTAAATTATTGAGTTGCCGAAATATCCAGAACGATCTCCTGCTTGATCAATTTAATGCCGTGTCTCCAACACCAAGCGAAATCGAAACAGATCTTCGCCGTTTCAAAAATCAGAACTAACTAAAAAACCAAGCGAAAATTATGAGTTCGGAGTATTATTCCCTTGAAAAAGCGGCGGAAGTGTTGGCACTTCCAACAGCAGAAGTCAATCGCCTTCGTGAAAAAAACCAATTACGAGCGTTTCGAGATGGTTCGAGTTGGAAATTCCGCAAAGTCGATGTTGATAACTATTTAGCAGAATCAATCAAAAATCGCGGGAAAACCGAAAAATCAGCAAGCGAAAGCGATTTTGACTTGTTGAGTATGGACGACGAAGAAGAATCGCCAACTCTGTTGGCGGATTTACCGTCGTTTGATTCGCTGATGGAAGACGGACTTTCGTTTGGCGATGAAATGATTGATGCGGCTCCGGCTGCCCAATCAACATCCAAAATCACGCTCGGAAAAAATGTTTCCGATCAAGACAGTGATCTTTCTTTGGCGGATGATGATTTGATGTTATCGTCGGATGATTTGGTGTTGTCGGAAGATTCTGATATTTTGCCGGATTCGATTCGTTCTTCCGTTTCCGAACCTTCGGCGTCGGATATTGATCTTGCTGCGGATAACGATTTGGTGTTGGACGGTAGCGGTTCTTCGGGACAACTTGATCTTGCCGGTGACAGTGGACTTTCACTTTTGGATGTTGCGGACAATATTGATCTGCAACCAGTCGAAAAAGGCGGAAGCGATGTACAACTCGAACTCGACGACGATGACGATATTCTTTCGTTGGTGGATGATCAGTTGATGGTCGAAAAGACGTCAACGATTGCGATTCCGATTGAGGATGATTTCCAATTGACGCCGGACGCCGGATTTATTTCCGCTGATGATTCGGAAAGTGCATCTCAGGTAATTGCTCTTGACGAAGACAACATGTTTGCTACTCCGGGCGGGTCGTCGGGATTCGGAACCGAAATGCCATTCGCTCCGGCAACACCTATTGCCGAAGAATCCTCTCAGCCAGGAATTGGATTAGATGCCGCACCGTTTGCTGCCGGTCCTACCGATTTCAATGTTCGCTCACCGGAAATCGTTCCGCACACAACCGAGATTACGTACACGGTTGGGCATATTGTTTGGATTGTTCTTGCGACGATATTTCTTATTTTTCCTGGAATGATGATTATGGATTTAATTATTCATATCTGGAGTTGGGGCGAACCGTTTGTGATTAACAGTTCGATCATGGATCTTGTGGTTGGCATGTTTCAAAAGTGAACGAATCAAGAGTTTGGGAATCAGAAATCATACCATAAACCGATTCCGATTTTGTGTTCCCGTTTGGCGAGGTGTTCGTACTGTTCACTGACGCCTCCAAAATATTGAACACCCAAACGAAATAATTGATTGCGTGCACCACGCCATTGCCAACCCGCTTGAAGTGTGATATTGCCGTCGTATTGATGTTCTTGTAAAAGCATGACATTGACGGCGGCAAATGGTTTGCCCCAAAATTCGTTGGTCGGGTACAACGAACTCCATTCCGCCCCAAACTGGAAATGCCAAGGTCTTGTCCGTTCACCAAGCCAGAACGCATAATCTATTTCCGCATAGAGTTTCACACTTGGGCGAAACCGATAGGAAAAGCCCAAAATCAATGCTTCACGAACATAGTTAAGCCGTTGCGGATCAATTCCTTGACTTTGAAGACGTAAAATTCGTTCATCGCCCATGTGCGAACTCACATGATAATAACCTGTTCGTACTTGCCAAATTTTATTGCCGTAAGAGATCGGAAAACCAAACCGAAAATCTTGTGCGTCCATATCCATTTGGTTTTCTAGATCAAGTCGTAGGTGAACCGAGCCTTCCAAATCCAGTTGGAAACCTTCGGGATAAAGAACGCTGCGATTGCCGTACCGAACAACCGGAGCACGCCCGCCGAGTGTAATATCCCACATCCAATGTAAATCTTCATCATGATTCCAAACGCCGCCCAAACGCGATTCGTTCACGCCCGCAAGATAACTCGGATAAATCAAACCCGCCGGAAATAATTGCCATGTCCAAGGCGGATTTTCCCTTGTTTGCATGGTAACAGGATCGGATACCGCAACGGCAGAAAGACGCGGAATGGACAATTCGGAATGGGAATCATGCCAAAATGGAGGAAGCGTTTCCGGTGTTTGACCAAGCAGCCGAATATTATGAGAAGTCCGGTGATTTTTTTGAGAATAGTTCAAAAACGGTTCGTCTGCATAAAGCAGAGAACTTGTTAGCAACATAAACCAAAGAAACCCCAAAAATAAATCCCGCATCATCCTTAAATAATAAAGCGATTGGTTAACATTATTGTTAGACCGCAAGACAAAATTTCATTAATTTTCGGGAATCATAGCAATTGACCGGCAATGAATCAAGAGCAAAAATGAAATCCTTCCTTTTCTTTTCAGGTAGGCGACCTTTTGCCGAAGGACTTTCATCCGCGGTTGCATTGTCGCAAGACAATTCTGACCCTTGAAATAGACTTAAAGACAAGGAAGCAATAGATTCAGGACAATACCAAATCGGGCATGTTTTGTCATGTTAAGTGAGAGAACAGGTCTAATTCCGACTTCAAAAATTGAAAACCTTCGGAGAAATGGGTAATTTTCGGTGTTTGGGGCGTAACAAAATAGAGTTTTTCCACAATCCTGTGAGCAGCTATTGACATTTTTCGCTATTACGAATTTTCAATCTGATCAGCTGCATTGCGGAGACCGAGAATAATTTCCCGAAGAATTGATTTCGTATTTATTTTGGTAACAACATCAATATTGTTTGGCCATTCCGGTAAATTGCGTAAATCGAATACTGTCATCCCGCGTGTTAAGTGTCCCTCTGTTTCAATATCGACAGCCATTTCCTGCGTTTCAAACCATTCGGGATGCGTCATCACAACATAAGTAATTAAATCATGCACGTGAATTCCTTCAAGAGCATAACATTGCCGATAAGCGTTGAATGCCGGTAAAATCATACTGCGAAGAAGTTGCCCTAGTTTGTACGACTCATCAGGAAGTCGGTCGAAATGAGTTAGCGTGAACATAATCTGATTGGTCACGTCCAACGGAATCAACGTTTTAGTACAAGGTGCACGGAAAACAGCGTGTGCGGATTGGACATCGGCGAAAATATTAAATTCTGCACACGGTGAAACATTACCGCGTCCACAGACTGTCCCGCCGGTAATATAAAGATGACGAATCATTCGCGGCAATTCGGGATCACGTGCAATCGCTCTCGCAATATTTGTTAGCGGTCCCATGCAAATGATCATGATATTTTCGGGATCACTGTGAATCGCATCGCAAATAACTTTTTCTGCCGGATGTTGCGACCGAAGCTCCGCAACCGGCAACGGCGTTCCGCCAAGACCGTCAATCCCATAAACATGCCGGAAATCAAGAGGAGGAGGTTCATCGGGTTCGCTTCCCATTCCAAGCCGCGGAAGACGAGGCGGATCAAGAAATTCAATAATTGCCTGAAGATTTTTAGCAGCAATCGGAGCAGGAACATTACCGCCAACACTGGTAATCGCGACTATTTCAATGGTTGGATCAAACACCGCCAAACAAAGTGCCATTGCATCGACAATTCCAGGATCGACATCAAGCAAAACTTTTTTAGGCATTAAACACCAATACTATTACTAAACCGGTTAAAATTTCCAAATATTTACTCCCGTGTTTATACTGATTATAACAAGATTGTCAAGACTTCAAATCAAAGTCATTGGGAAAACGTTTTGTTTTGATCGCACCAACTCTTACTGTTGGCAGGTTGGTTATTGATTTTCAGCAAACAAAGTAGGCAAAAGATTTACTTGAGATTTATCGTTGAACGAAAATTCTATCGAATAATCACTAATTTTTCTTAAAGTCAAAAGTTCCGCTTGACATTTTTTCTGTTTAACATAAACTATGAAACTTAGCCGATTGTGATTCATCGTTTTTTGCCGTGTTGTTTTTCGGCGAATGTTTCGCAATTATTTTGGCAAAACCTTTTAAAATAAAGGAGAATAATGATGGAAAATTTAATCAAATGTGTTGTCGGGATTTTGGCAATATTCTTTGCGAAAAGCCAAATGTTAAAATGGACAAGTTACATAAACCAGGGGGGGGGGGGGTTTTGGAGTGGAAAGTGGTAAACGGATAGTGGGGAGGGGGCCTTTTTTGGGGATTTTTGCAATGTTTTTTGCAAAAAGTCAAATGTTAAACTTGGCAAATTGCGCAAAACAGGGGGGGGGGGGCTATATGGAGTGGAGAGTTGAGAACGGATAGTGGAGAGTGGTCAATTTTTCGACGTTATTCGGCAAAATTCTCAACTCCTTCACATTCTTTGCGATTCGGCTTTACGTTGGTCGAACTTCTTGTCGTGATTGCAATTATTGGTGCTTTAATTGCTCTTCTGTTGCCTGCCGTCCAAGCTGCTAGAGAGGCGGCAAGACGGATGCAATGCACAAACCATTTGAAACAACTAGGAATTGCCGTCCACAACTTTCATGACACCCAAAA
The DNA here is from genome assembly GCA_031254675.1 of Planctomycetaceae bacterium. GTDB lineage: Bacteria > Planctomycetota > Planctomycetia > Pirellulales > Thermoguttaceae > WRKP01. The sequence goes on from JAIRTV010000282.1 coordinate 12,775, forward strand.
TGGAATTGTCCCTTCACATGTCGGAATCTATCGAGGAAGCGTGTTTATTTTGATCATGCCTTACATTGAGCAAAATGGAATCTATACAGATTTTACTGCTCTTCCCGATGGTTTAGCAACCAATCTGCGAGCCGGCAGCAGCACATCAACACAGGACGATACAACAGATGTTTGGCTCAAAGTATTATCTGAAGATACCAAACGCGGCATGATGTCAATTCCATTTTATTATTGTCCCTCTCGCCGTACACCCGGAACAAAAAATCAATTGACAGCATGGCATCCGGGACCTCAACACGATTACGCTATTGTTGTTACTGGTAATGACGGACGAAATAGTCATCAATATCCAACCGGAAATTGGTGTTACTATCAGTACGCCAATAATCATAACGAACAATTTATGCGAGAAACACAACATGGTCCCATTCGCGGCGCTGTACCAAACGAATTAGTAAACGGTTCAGAATTTAACTACGGAACCTATTCGTATAAATATAAAAATTACCAGAGTCGCGATGACTTTACATGGTGGCTTGACGGAACGACCAACCAAATTATTATGGGAGAAAAACATATCCCGTTGCAATATTTGAATCAGTGTAATGTTGGCGGAAAAACGTGGGATTGTTCCTGGTTGTGGATTAACGATTCGAGTAAATGGTCAATAGCCCGAGCCGCCGTAACAGATTATCCTTCTATTGCACGCCACCCGTATGCAGAAGTTACTCCCGATAATGTTCATGATATTGCTTTTGGAAGTTGTCATTCCGGTATCACGAATTTTCTTATCGGTGACGGTTCCGTTCGTGCAGCGTCCGTTATGTTGCAAAATGATTTATTTCACCGTCTTTGTGTCGTGAATGACGGTAATTCCGTAACCCTTCCATAGTTTTCTTAGAAATGTTCACCATGAAATCTCAGTTGTCCATTATATTACAGTTATTCTGCTCGCTCATTCTATTATTAACCGGATGTTCGGATCGGGTTCATGTTTCAGGAAAAATTTTATTGCGGTCGGGCGAGCCGGTCACCAAAGGCTTGGTCGTGTTTGAAAACGAAAAACTTTCGGGAATTAGCGATATTAAAACGGATGGTTCGTATTCCATTGGATTGATCAAACGCGGTGAAGGGATTCCGCCAGGAATTTATAATATTGCTATTCAGGCAACAGGAACAATGGGAAGTGTCAACAACGAGATGAGCAATATGTCATCAGACAATCCGCCCAAAGTCATTCCAGAAACAACACAAGTTGATATGAAATACACCTTGCCACAAACATCTGGATTAAGTATCATTATAGAAACCGGAAAATCAATAACCCATGATATTATTGTCGATCCGCCAAAACCTTGACGTCAAATCGAAATATGTTACTATTTGATGGTTCATTTTCGTTTTTATTTTATTTGCAAAAAATTTCAAACATTTGTAACAGGAGAGTTTTTCATGACAAAATTATTTGCGATCAAAACATCCCGAAGACGTTTTATTCAAACGATGTCGGGAATGACAATCCCATTTTTTGCGTCTCCGATTATTTTGTCGGAAGAGGCAAAGGGGGCGAATGAGCGAATTGGTGTTGGTGTTATTGGTGCTGGCGGAATGGGAAGCGGCGACACCAAAAATGCGTCACGGTTTGGTAATATTGTTGCGGTTGCCGATGCCGATCTTCGACACGCGGAACGTTTGAAAAAGACTTATCACGATAAACCGGTTGTTTATCAGGATTATCGGAAACTGCTCGAAAATAAGGACGTGGATGTTGTGATTCAGGCAACACCAGATCATTGGCATACGAAAATCAATATTGATGCCATGCGTGCAGGAAAAGATGTTTACGGGGAAAAACCGTTTAGTTTGACAATTGATGAAGGCAAACTTGTTTGTAACGTTGTCAAAGAAACCGGACGTGTTTTTCAAACCGGAACACAACAACGTAGCGGAAAAGAATTTCAGACAGCGGTCGAATTGGTTCGTAACGGGCGTATCGGTAAACTCAAACGAGTTCTTGTTGCGTTACCGTATTATAGTTCGTGGGGCGGTCCGTTTGCGTCAACCGAAATTCCGGCTGAACTCGATTGGGATTTGTATCAAGGTCAAGCACCGAGTCATCCGTACATTCCGCAACGAACACATGCTATTTTCCGTTGGTGGTACGAATATGCCGGAGGAATGGTTACCGATTGGGGAAATCATCATATTGATATTGCTCATTGGGGAATGGATCAAGACTATTCGGGTCCGTTGACTGTTGAAGGTCGCGGGATTTTTCCGAACGAAAACAAGCCCGACTGTTTCAATACGCCGGACAGATTTTACGCCGTATTGAAATATCCAAATGATATTGAGTTGTTCTTTTGCACTGTTTTCGCGGAAAAGCCGGGATTTCACGGTTCGACCGGACATCAAGAAACAACCCAAAAACAACTCGATTGGTTGTTCGGCAACACTTGTCCGCCAGAAGTTCTCGACAATAAACGCAACGGTATTATGTTTATTGGCGACAAGGGGAGAGTGTTTGTCAATCGCGGCGGATTGTTCGGGAAACCGGTTGAAGAGCTCAAAGAAAATCCGTTACCGGAAAACCGTTGGAAAGTCCGCCCAAGTAACGACCACATGAAAAACTTTTTCGATTGTGTGCGAAGCCGCGAAACAACAGTTGCTCCGGCTGAGTTGGAACATCGTTCCATAACGTCTTGTCATTTGACCAATATTTCGATTCGGCTCGGTGGTCGGCAATTGCGGTGGGATTCGGATAAACAGGAAATCATCGGCGATCCCGAAGCAAACGCCATGTTAAAACGTGAACAGCGGAAACCTTATCAAATCGGATAACATCTGTGCAACCGTTCACGGTAACAAAAAATCGACCTAAGGTAGGCAATGTTTAGTGAATAACCCGAAATTGGTAGGGATGTTTCGTCGAAAGGTTACCCACCTTGCTTGCCGAAAGTTGTTCCAAAGGTGGGTGATGTTTCGCCGAAGGGTTTTCACCCACCATCACGTTGGCGTTAGCCGACTCGACTCTGTGTTCGGACTGCAATTTGTGTTGCCAAACGGTTTGGAATCTGATTGCCGGCTCAACACAGGGTCAGAATTGCCTTACGGCAATGTGATGTTTCGGCGAAACATCACCTACCTTGGCAACCTTCGCCGAAGGATTTTCATCCACGGTTACGTTGGCGATAGCCGACTTGCCCCAGTGTTTTAGTTTGTTAATCTGTTGGGAATTCGGGAAAGGGTGATTTTTCGCGGGCGCAGTCGGTTTCTAGAATCGAGACAATAACAATATTGTGGAGATTCGCAAAATCAACCACGTCTTGGCGATCAATAAAAATTGTTCGTCCTGCCTCAATCGCAAGAGCACGCGCACCGGATTCGTACATCGTCTGCAACGTCAGAAGCCCAAATGTCGGAACATCAAATCGCATATCTTGTTGTGGTTTCGCGACCTTGACAACCACAAAACCCTCCGCCGGACTCAACGACCCCGCACGACGAATACATTCGTCCGTCCCCTCAATCGCCTCCACCGCCAACACCGCTTGATTACGCACACAAATACTTTGCCCAATATCAAGCCGTCCCATTTCTTTTGCCAAAGTCCAGCCAAAACAAATGTCTTTCCATTCCGTTGCACTCGGACCTCGGCGTGTTAATTTTTGTCGTTTCACAAGTAAATCCGGAATCAAATCAGTTCCGGGCAAAAGTTGAATGCCATTTTCACTAAACGCTTTCACAACCGTTCCAAGAAGCGTATCATCTTTACAATCTTTTTGCCGCATCAGGAATATCGGCGCAAAAACCCGAAACGTGTAAAAATCCGGAAGTTGACGCCAAATCAATAACGGATCAAGAAGTAATGTCTTATTGATTTTCCCAGCCATTGTCCCTTGCGTCAAGCCGTGTTGACGAAAAAAACGAAACGCCGTCTGAAGACGCCCAAGACCAAGCGGCATCCAATCATCACAAATTTCTTTGAGTTTTGGATCCGCGTGGTTGATCAGCCCAAGACAATAAACCTTAATTCCCTGTTGTTTCAGGGCTTCGGCTAAATAGATCGGATAACGACCCCAACCCGCAATAAGTCCAACTCGTTCAGGAAATAAAACTCTCTCTGTAAATTCCATAAAATAGAACAACTTGTTATCTCGTCAACACAAAATCAACACAACAAACATAATCTTTCAAAAGACCCTCCTCGCCCCACGTACCGTTTTTTGCCGCTTGGTTTGGCACGTGTTGCGTTGCGTTTTCTGGAACACATGATCTTACCTCTTTTACGCCGCGATTGAATTCGACCGAGCAATTTACATGAATTTAATAATAATACAGAAAAATGTCAATCGACTTGTTAGAAAATACCCCCAATTAGCAGTTACATCAAACACACCCAATTTTGAGATGAGAGTTTCTACTCCTTCTGAATCTTGACCGTAAAGAATATTTTTTTTCGAATTCAGCCGATAGAATTTTTGTAAGCGTTCACGGTAATTTTCTCTATCGCGTGTTTTTTTGTGAATTGTATAATTCTGTAACGTGAACGGTTATGTCTTGAATACTTAAAGACAAGGAAACAATAAATTCAGAACAGTACCAAATTGTGCATGTTTTGTAATGTTAAGTCAGAGAACAGGTCTATTGACAAATTCTTCGGAAACCGTAATAGTTGTTGCTAGGGAAGTTATTTTGTTGGGAATGGAGAGTTGCCGGTTTCTTTTATTCGCAGATGCCCCATGATTTTTGCAATCAAATTCCGAAGCGGTGTGATTTTGTTTATTGTGAGTATTGTTATTGCGATGTTGGCAATTGGTTCGTTGTCGTTGCTGGTTCTGTTGACGACAGAATACGAAGCAACTCTTTTTCGCGGCGACGAAATTCAAGCCGGACAACTCGTTCAATCCGGTATCGAATTTATTGGGCAAACACTTCATTCTTCGGAATCGGCGTCAATGACGGAAATGGAAATGTCCGATTCTTTTTATTTTTCACAACAAACAACCGCCGAACCATCACATTTTCAACAATGGTACGACAATCCGGCTTTATTTTGTGGTGTTGAAGTTGTGCCGGAACGGGTTGGTCGTTTATCGCGTGGAGTGGGGCGATTTAGTGTGTTTTCTCCGCGGATCGAGCAAGACCAACTCAAAGGAATCCGTTTCGGTTTGGTCAATGAATCCACACGTCTTCATCTTGGGGCGGTGCTAGAATGGGAAACCGAAACACCAGGGCAAGGATTGCAAGCTCTTCTGAAATTGCCCGGAATAACCCCAACAATCGCCGAAGCGATTCTCGATTGGATCGACGCCAATAAAACACCACGATCATCCGGTGCGGAGTTGGATTATTACGAACAAACCGGCGTGGCGTACCGACCACGAAACGCCATTCCCGCCACTCTCGAAGAACTCCTCCTCGTTCGCGATGTCACACGCCCCTTGCTCTTTGGCACCGACGAAAAATTTTTGTATGGAACCAATATCAACGACCTTCGACAACCTCAAACAACAACCTATTCGCAAAACGACCTCTTGTTTCAACCCCACAACGAAATAGAAGAAATAAACGAAACCACCTCAACAGAATCACCAACAACTGATTCCACTTTTTTCTTTGACGATTGGGCAGAAACAAATCACGGAAACGGAACAAGATTGCCTTGGTGTTTCCTTCTCACAACACACAGCGCCGAAAAATTAGTTGACCCAATCGGCAACGCCAAAATTTTTCTCAACGACCCCAATCTCGAATTTCTCAACGAACAACTCAACCTTCATCTCGACAACGAATCATGTCAATTCATTATGGCATGGCGAAAAAATAACGGATTGATCCCCGATCCGGTGGACTTATTGGATGCCGTCGTTCAAGAAAAAGAAAATAGCCAAGAATGGAAAAGTCCGTTTTCGCTGGACAATTCGGTCGGAGAAGAAAAATTCCTAACCCTGCTCGATAGAACATCCGTCAGTTCAGAAATTGTCATTGCGGGACGAATCAATGTCAACGAAGCACCACGAATCGTGTTGGAAATGGTTCCCGAATTAAACAGCCAAACCGTCACCCAAATTCTAAACCACCGAAACAAAACAAACGAAAAAAAACAAAATAAATATCGACATCTCGTTTGGTTGCTTGCCGAAAAAATTGTTGACAAAGAAACAATGAAAAAATTATCAAAACGTCTCACAACCGGAGGCGATGTCTATCGCGCCCAAGTAATCGGTTTTTTCGACGGTCAAGGAACAATGAGCCGTGTCGAAGTTGTCATTGACGACACCGTGAAACCACCACGCCCCATCTTTATAAAAGACTTGACAAACAGTTTATAAAAAATTTCCGTTGCAAAAACAAGGAAAATCTTATTTTTAATATTGCCAAGTTTTCGCCCTTGACAGAAGACATAAGTATGATAAAGTATTGAACCAATGTAATACGATTTTTTCAATCGTAATAACTAAAAGTAATTCGTTTTATTGACAAACACCACAATTCATAAGAGATCGAAGCATTTCAACTCTTTGAAAATAAAAATTTGTCAATCATTTTCGATTACCAAATCATTGACAAAGTTAAAAATGATGACTCACTCTACGAAAAAAAATAAAGCGTTTACTTTGGTGGAATTGTTGGTGGTGATTGCGATTATTGGAGTTTTGATTGCACTGCTGCTTCCAGCGGTTCAGGCAGCACGGGAAGCCGCAAGACGAATGCAGTGTAGTAATAATTTAAA
>JAIRTV010000324.1 GCA_031254675.1 Planctomycetaceae bacterium
ATTGCGTTTCCTTGAAACATATTTTTGTTAGATTAAAAAAAGGATTAAAAAATTAAAAATTAAGAAACTTCTAAAAATTTCGTCCTCGAAAAATTAGAACTCACGAATATTTTTCTGAATATTTTCTAAGAAAAAAATCCGATTTTTAAAAGTTCCCACTAACAATATTGGAGTGTCATTTTTGCTAAAATACTGTACACATAACGAATACAATCCTTCAACAAAAAAGTCGTCCGTCAATCTTCCGATTCAATCTTCTGAGGCAACTAAGCATTATATTATAGGTAAAAAATTCGAAAAATAAAAGTCGTCCCCATTTCACAAAAAGGAACTTCTAAAAACCTAGTTTTTTACCCGAAAAATATTTGCATGTCTTTATTTTTCAGGGACAAGATTTTTAAGAAGCAATGTTTTTAGAAATTTGCTTTAGTGGAATTTCCAATTGGCGGTTTATTTTCCTTCTCGTTGTTAGCAATTTTTGCGAAAACGGCATACAATTCCTTGACGATGTTCTCGTTCCCCAAAAATATGATCCATAGCCCTTCGTTCCTCGCAATCATACTAAAAGCAACGTCCATGTCTCGTAGTTTATCCTGTAGTTCGATAAGCTCGAAGTTATCAGGGGGAAAAATTGAGGAATCAAAAAAGACACAACGAGCAATTTGTTTTTCTTGTTTGGGAACACAATTTTTTTTGTAATCATATTAAAGTAAGAGGTTAAAAGTTAATTATTGTTTTTTGAAGATTGGAATATTTTATCGGAATTTATCATGAATTGCGCTGCCTCAAAAAAAGTCGTATCAATTCCTTATTTTTCCGGTTATTCCATTTTTTGTCTTATGTGTTTTAGGATATAAATTGCCTGAAAATCATTATCTACTTTTGAGACCAAATTGGCAATAAAACAACAAATTAGTAAAGCAATGGCGATGATACTAATTTATTCATTGTGGTGCAAGACGAAAATTGTCTGTTTTTTTAGAACAGCAATCATATTTCAACAGGCGATCTTTCGCCAAAAGGTTGGCGATTCTCGCAAAAATAGGTAATTTTCTGAATTTCCTTGTATAATATTTTGTACGTGTTAAATTTTAACGACAGAAAATTGTCAATTGGTTACAATTGGTATCCGTTTTAGGAGAGTCTGTTCCGCCATGTTGTTGCGGAACGATTCCGGCAATGTAACATTTTTCATAAGGAACAGTAACATGCAAACTTTTTCGGGAACATTCACAAAACATGATCGGCGTGATTTTCTCAAACAGTCGGGAATTTTAGCAGCCGGAACATTGTTGGGAACAACCGTCGCCCCAACTCCACGAGTTCACGCCGCAGAAGATAACACCATCAATATTGCCTTAGTCGGTTGTGGCGGACGTGGCGGCGGAGCGGTTATGCAAGCCCTTTCAACCAACGGCGCTAAAAAACTTGTTGCGTTGGCGGATGTTTTTGAACATAAAGTTCAAGGCGTGTTCAAAGGTGCTGCGGAACGTTTTGCCTCTGAGGTTGATGTTCCAAAAGAGCGTCAATTTGTCGGTTTGGATGCTTATCGTCACGCTATTGACGCGGTGGCACCCGGCGGGGTTGTTCTTTTAGCAACCGCTCCCGCTTTTCGTCCGCTTCATGTTGAGTATGCAGTTGAAAAAGGTGTTCATGTCTTTATGGAAAAATCATTCGGAGTGGACGCGCCCGGAGTGCAACGACTACGCAAAGCCGGCGAACTGGCAAAAGCAAAAAATCTCAAAATTGTTGGCGGTTTGATGAGTCGGCATAATATTCCGTTGCAACAAGCCGTCGAACAACTCCACGCCGGCGCAATCGGTGAACGAATTACCTGTTGGGCATATCGTGAACATGGTCCCGTCGGATTCAGTAACCGTCAGGAAGGCGAATCACTTGTCGCCCACCAAATTCGCAATTACAGCAACTTCACTTGGTTAAACGGTTCATTTTTGCTCGACTGGTTGATTCATAATCTTGATGTTTGTTGTTGGGCAAAGGGAATGTATCCCATTGCCGCACAAGGTCAAGGAGGTCGGCAAACCCGAAAAGTAAAAGATCAACTCTTTGATCATTACGCAATCGAATACACTTTTCCCGATGGAACCCGTTTGTTCGCTCAAGGCAGACATCAACAAGGAACATGGAATTGTTTTCAATCGACTATTTACGGAGCAACCGGTTGTGCTGTTATCGGCGAAGGTGTTGCCAAACCGCGAATTTACAGCGGTTTCAATCCCGTGCCGGAAAAGATGATTTGGGAATACACCGGTCAGCCAAGACGCGATCAATATCAAGTAGAACATGATGTGTTGTTCGACTGTATTCGCAATGATAAACCAATTAACGAAACAGAACGATGTTGCCAAACGACAATGGTTGGCATTTTGGGGCGTATGGCGGCGGAGTCGGGAAAAATGGTTACATGGGACGAAGCCGTCAATTCCAACATCGAACTGGCTCCAAATCTCGAACAATTAAAATTAGATGATAACGCCCCAGTAATACCAAACGAAAATGGCAATTACCCAATCGCCATGCCCGGCGAAACTTGAATTTTAACTATTTGAAACAATTAATTTCGAGAAAACAATGAAATACAATTACATTTTTATTTTGAGCGGTCTGTTGTTCATGTCATCGATTGCGAACGCGGTTGAGAGCACGAATCATGCAACCACTTCGGAAACATTGGAAGTTGTGCGGCTGGACGACAACGGTAAACTTATTGCGGATTATCGTTTTGAAAAAGTTCCGTTTAAGCCGTATATTGAAAAGTTACGAACTCCGTCTGGACGTAATATTTTGCGTGATGCGCCTCATGATCATCTGCATCATCATGGATTGATGTTTGCGATTGCGGTCAATGGTTGCAATTTCTGGGAAGAATCAACGCCAAAACACGGCAAGCAATTCACCACTCGCACACAACATCCAAAATCCGACAGCAACACTTCGTGGTTGACATCGGAGTTGGCTTGGATAAACGGTGAGCAAGAAACATTGGTCAGAGAGAACCGCAAAATTTCCGTTTCAACCGGAGACAATGTTACGTTATTGGACTGGCAGACGGAGTTGAAAGCGGGGGAACAAGGAGCGAGTCTCGACAAGAGGAATCATCATTATTTTGGTCTTGGTATGCGTTTTGACCAAACGATGGACAAGGACGGATATTTTTTCAGTGATTCCGAATCAAACAAATCCGAAACAATTAGCCGTGGCGATGAACGTTTAACATCGTGCCAATGGATGGCTTACACGGCAAAATTGAATGATGAACCTGTTACGGTTGCGGTGTTTGGGCATCCGTCCAATCCGATTTCAACAATGGCGTTTACAATGGGCGATACTGGTAAAAGTTTTGCGTATCTTGGCATAACGTTAAATTTACATCGCCAACCTGTTGAGATGAAACCGAATAGTTCGCTGATATTCCGTTATCGAGTTGCTGTTTGGGACGGAGCAACATCTCGCGAAACAGTCGCCAAAACCTATTCCGATTTTATTCAATAACCCGAAAGTCGCAAGCGGAATTTCAGTGTTAGAATACTGAGTTAGAATACTGTGTCAAAAATACTGATTCGCTTGCGACTCAAATTGAAAATCGCACATAACAAACGACAAATTTAATTGTAACGTTGTTGTTATGTTATTCGATGGGGCGGATGGTATTTTTGAACAGATTGCTATCTTCTTTGAGTTTTTCTTCGTTACCGAAAACGCAAATATTGTTCTGTTTCATTCCTTCGCGGAACATGGACGCGAATTTTCGGAGGTCTTCTACGGTTGTTGAAAGAACTTCGTCGCGTTCCCGTTGAATATCTTCCTGAGTTAAACCGGAAAGTTGCATCGCCGCCACACGGTTTCCTTTGTCCGCCGGTGTCAACGGTTTATCAAGACTACCGATTGTTGCGATAATTGCTTTGGTTAGTTCTTCGTCGGACAGTTCCAGTTTTTCGAGATAATCGGCAACTCCTTCGTAAATATCGACCGTCCGTTTCAAATGCGGGTCGCGATACGACCAAAGCGAAAAAACTCCACTTCGATCAGCAGAAAATCCACCGCCATAAGCACCGCCTTGCACACGAATATTGTTCCAAAGATATCCTGTACGCAAAATATTCGTCAACACAAGCATCTTACCGGAATATTCAAATCCCGCTTTGCGGTAATCTGCTGATTTGACAACATATTGGACGCGAGACGGAATCACCACCGCTTCGTTTAATTGTCCATACGTTGCCGTATCTGCTGCGTCCGAATCCCAATCCGTTGTTCCGGCAACAATTCCTGATTGAAATTTGTTGCGAATTGTTTCGGAAATCGTTTTGAAATTTTCTTTGTCGATTGTTATGGAGATAAAATCCAGATTTTCTTTTCGCAACAATGATCCGGCGCAATTTTTTAATTGATCGGTGATTGTGT
>JAIRTV010000348.1 GCA_031254675.1 Planctomycetaceae bacterium
TTAACGTTGGAAATTGTTAAATATTAATTGTTCATAATTTGACAAGCGGAATTTCAACATTTTGGTAAATAGTACGCTTGCGAACTACTCACTATCAATTATTGACGAATTACGTGATATAACCTTGTTCTTCCATGAGTCCACAGAAATTTTCGTAAAGGTCGGAATATTGAGCGACACGTTCTGAATTGGGGAAAAACATTGTTTCGGTACTCAACATGGCTTCGGCGGTATCTTCGAGCGAATGGAACATGCCTCCCATTGCTGCCATCATTGCCGCTCCAAACGCCGCACCGCCACGACCAATCATTCGGCGGTTCACCCGCCCCGTAACATCCGCGCGACATTGCATCCAAGAATCACTCGAACACCACTCCCCTCCCGAATAAATATCACCACGACTCTCCTGAAGCTCCGCCAGTTTGTTCAACTTCTGGTAACAATACCGCTCAAACATCGCCGTCCCTTGCAAACACGAAGCAAATTGCACTGTTTGATTATCTGTTGCCGGAGAAATAAATCCCTCCGCACTGCCGGACACAAACGGAAATGTTTCCCCTTTTCTCACATTCGGATAAGCAAGATATGTTGTCGGTAGCAATGTTTGTGCTGATGTTTCGAGTTCTTGGAATGTCTTTTCGGAAAACCAATCGCTAATCCATTCGGCGCCGGTTTTACTTTCCACCGAAAAAAACCAAGTGTGATTCAACAATTTGAATATTTGGGTTTGTCCCAACGAATCCCGAATCAGTTTGGGCGAAATCCCGCTAATGGTCATTCCTTTGTGAAACACGGTATTAAAATCGCCGAGTTTGCGTGCGCCGGAAGCGAGAAATTGTGCGGTGGCGGAAGTTGTTCCCATGATCACGGCAACACCAACAGGCAATCCGGTTGAAGAAGACGCATTTTGTGAAATCGTTCCTACTTGTTCGCCAAGCGGAACCAATCGCGGCAAACGTTCCCGAACTCCAAGATGCATATCGTAATCAAGCCAGTCAGGCCAACATTCGTCAATCATATCGCAACCGGTTTTCATTGCCAACGAATATTCCGTCACATCCGGTATTCCTTTGAGTTTACCGATAATATAATCCGCCTGATGAATAAAATAAGCGTTTTCGTAAAGTTCCGGTTGATTTTCTTTAATCCAAGCAATTTTTGCCAATGGCGAAACGGCTTGAAATTGAAATCCCATTTTGTTGCAATGTTCCTGACCGTGATAGTTCAGACTTTTGGCGTAATCAATTCCGCGAGTGTCTCCGGCTAAAATGGCAGGAAATAAAGGAACACCTTTGCGGTCAACAGTCAGAATCGCACCGGGATCGCTGCAAACCGAAATCGCTTTTAACTGGTTCGGTCCGGCAACTTTGGTACGAAGTTGGTTAATCATTTGCCCCAATGCTTGACGGGTTGCGTCCCACCAGATTTCGGGGTTTAATTCTAGTTGTCCTTTGGCGGCGTTTGGAGAATTTGTTGCGGAGTAAGGAGATTGCGTTTCGGCAAGGATGGTTCCATGTTCGGAGACGGCAGAAACATAAGCGCTGTCGGCAGCAAGGTGAACACCAATAAACACCGCGTCGTAAGTAGGAATTTGACTCATAATAACAAAAAAGGGTGTACATGAACTAAAATATTCTCAAAATGACAACCCTCATAGTTTAACGAGTTTTTGAGATTATGCCAAGATGTAAACTGTTTTCGTAAATATTCAGCAGAATTATTCAAGCAGAAAATACAAATCGGTACTTGGAAAAATAGAGACACAAAAAACAAATATTCTATAATTTTTGTATTTTTTGAATAGTCGAGTAGTTAAATTTCGTTCTTACTTGCTCGACTATTTAAAATTTTTCGCTATTCGCTATTTCGATACATTGGCACGAATAGTTACGTTTATTTTAATTTAAGGAACAATGACCGTTTTGATCACGTGAAAAATATCGGTGTTGTCCACATATTGTCCCGAAAACTTCCAGAATTGGGCGGCTTTGGGGTCGGAACCTTTAATTCGTTTCAAAAAGAGGTCGGCTCCAATTCCTTTTGCGTAAAGCGGAACCAACGCATTGGTATGACCATTGGAACCATACTGCACTCCGGGAACCTTACCACGACCTTGATTTTGAACTTGCCGGAATTCGTTGAAAGAATCGCCTTCATCGTAAACGCCGTTATTATTGTCATCATTATAGGTTGCTGCTCCCCAAATTTGTCCGGTTTCATGGTCGGACGTAACAATAACCAACGTCTCCTTCCAAGAGCTGTTCTTCTCAACCCAATCAATAATCGTATCAACCGTTTTCGAAAAACCGGTATGTTCCAAAATACTTGCTTCGATATTGCGTCCATGATTGGCGTGGTCAATCGCACCGCCTTCAATCATCAGAATAAAACCGTTGGTGTTGTTTTTGGTCAACACGTTTAAAGCGGCAAGCGACATTGTTGATAGACTCGGAAGTTCATTCCAATCTGCTTTTTTGTAATTCTTATTGAGCAGTTCACGGGTTTGTTCAACACCATCCAGATAGCCGTCAACCGGAGGAATCGCCCCAAGAGAACGAGCCACTCCAATTATTTTATCAGGAATTGTTCCTTTTCCCGCAGCAAGTTCTTCAAACTGTTTTTTTGTTTCTATAACATTGAATCCGTTTAATGTTCCTGATTTCATTATTTCCCAATTTTCTTCGTTGCCGACACAATTGAAACGTTTTCTTTTTGCTTTTTCGTCTTCATTCTCTTTAATTTCGATTGGTTTGCCGCGTTCATAAAACGGATGTCCGCATCCCATGACAACAGACAGCGGACTTGTTTTTGAAACCATTTGGCGAAAAATTGTTCCTAAATCGCCGCGTTCGGTTTCGTGTGCGACAAAGCCGGCGGGAGTGGCGTGAGACATGGGGACGGTTGTAACGGTTCCGGCTTTTTTGCCGTGTTTGACCGCGATTTCCGAAATCAATTCGATTGGTTTTTTATCGTACGTCATTCCGATTCTTCCGTTGCTTGTTTTGGTGCCGCCGTGAATAGCGGTACTTGCTGCGGCGGAGTCGGTTGTTTTTGTAAACTCGGTACTGTGTGTTCCATTGGCAATTGTTTCCCAAAAGACGCTTGGATCATAACCTGTTACAGTGGCAGGCAGTTCGACATTTTTATTTGTGCGCGAATAAGTCGTGCAACTAATCGCAACCGGAAATGTTTGATAACGTTGTTGTCCGATTTCTCCATAACGATAATAAGTTCCAGCCCAATCGGAATTGAAACCGTTTCCGTCGCCAATTAGAAGAATCACATTTTTGGCAGTTTGTGCCGACACCGTTTGTAGCGACATCACCGCAACAAAAAACGATAAATAGATCCCCAAAAACAAAATTCCAATAAAAAGTTTTTTTGTCATAACAAAATTAGTGTGGTTAAAATTGGTGTTGAAATTAAAATTTAGCCCATTGACAGTACAGTAAAGTCAAAACAACTCACGAAGTGATCATTATAGAAGTCAAAAACGACGACGTCAAGAATGTCTTAAAAAATAATAGATACTTTTCTTTGTAACCATCTATTTTTATTTTTTAATTGTTTCGGAATTTTGAGAGGTGATAAATAGAAGTAACCGTTTATGTTACTATTTTATGTTTGCCCAATTTTTCTGTGTATTCTGTGTGTTCCGTGTTCAAAAAAATATTGAACAAGGTTAAACCGAAAGAGGGAACAGAATAGATATCAGGAGAAAACAATTCTGTGTTTCGATAAAACGATCAATCGGTTTCACTCAAAACCTGATAAATGCGGCTGATAACAACACCGTATTTTTTCGCAATATCGACAATAGCAACACCACGTTTTCTCAATTTGACAATATCCAATTTTGCTTTATTATCAATTCGTTGTCGTTGATCGACACGGAAGGGAGTGATGGGATTATCTGATTCTCGATTGTACACTTCCAAATCTTGCCGAATCACACCGATGGAGACATTCACTTTTTGTGCGATTTGCTGATGGCTCAATCCTGTCCGGCGCAACTCCGCAACCTTTTGACGTCTCACCGCCACACCTGGATCGGGCGGACGTTTGTGATTAAATTTTTCGGGTGTTACGGGATTTTCCGCTGTTTTATTGTAATCTTGAATAATTTGCCGAATTCGCTCAACCGATAATTCGTACACTTTCGCAATCTCCGCATAAGTTGCCCCATCACGCCGCAATGCCGCAATATGATTGAGTCGATTCTCGCGGGTTTTGCGATTGTTTTCGATTTGATTTCGGTACTTTTTTATTTCTTGTTCCCGTATTTTAAGTTTTTTTATTCGTTCTTTTTCTTGTTTTTTACGTTTCTTAATTTGTTCCGGATTTGCTTTCCGCCTACTCAGCAAATCGTAAATCCCATGAACATCAATACCGTGCGAAAAACATAACCGATACATTTCACCAACGGAAACATGGAACGATTCGGCGATATGTTTTAGTGATTCGCCGTCCATTAAACGTTTTTTAATGTTCTTAATAGTTTTTTGTGTCCAATTCGTTGTTTTTGTAATCATTGTAAATACAGTGTAAATAAAATAATTGTAAGTCAATTCCGATCTGATCTTGTTCGAACAAATTGCGAAGAGAGTAATTTGTTCTTCGCTCTGTGTTCTTGAAAAATAATTTTCACAGAGTTTTGATCAGTTCCACGTCGAACGATGATGACGAAAAGCATAAGTCTGCCTATTCCATCCAACCACCAACTTCATAAATGTTAAAATTGGATATTGCAATGTAGCGTTTTATTTGATGTTGGTGTTACATTTTAACTTTTTACTCAACTTCGTCTTCATAAATTTTCCTTGATTTTATCAGACATAAAATATAAATCAACAATTGTAATCATTCCGTATCGTTTTTATTTTTTGCTCCAACCGTCAACCTCAAACGTTTTCATTGAGAACAAAGTCGAGAGCAACACGAAATATCAAACATATTTCATCGTTTATCCATGATATATTCTTGTTAATCCGTGACATGTTATAGTTAGTCCGTGATATTTTATAGAGCATTGTAAACTTTGTGAAAATAGGAAGATTTTAGTTGAAATTTGATTTGGCATGGTCTTTGCAATAACTTCTTGGGTTGTGTCGCATGAATTATGTTACTTCAATAACATCATAACGACAAAAAATATTTTTTGAAAACAAAAATCATGAGGAGTTTACCATGAAAAAGAATTTACAAAACGTAAATGTTTCCAATCACAACGTGTTCGATAACGGATATTCCGATTCCATTCTCAACACTTCAAAACAAAATAACGCCGAAAAGTTCGCTTTTAACGTAACAAGGCGCAACGCAAATAAGTTAAGAAGAGCTTTTACTCTTGTCGAACTTCTTGTTGTCATTGCGATCATTGGACTTTTGATTGGGTTATTACTGCCGGCAGTTCAAACTGCAAGAGAAGCAGCGCGGAAAATGCAATGTTCCAATAATCTCAAACAAATTGGTCTTGCTGTTCACCACTTTCACGATACTTACAATGCGTTGCCCCCTTCGTCAATTTTTAACCAAAAACCGTCGTTTTGGGCATTAATTTATCCTTATATTGAACAACAATCTCTTTACGAGATGATGCACACAATCACGAACAATCCAGCAGCAACCGATCCCCCCAACAAGGCGCCTTTTGTTCTTAACGGAACATCCGCAACCAATACTCCAGCATGGTTCAACAACGGTCTCAAAGAATCACAACGTCAAGAATTTGGTTCTGTTTCAATAATCAAATGTCCTTCGCGACGTTCCGGTATCAAATATACAAATGAAGTCATTGAAGGAACAATTCGGGCTGGCAACGGTCCACGTGGTGATTATGTTATTGTTTCGTCTTTTGATCCTGTCACGACGGGGACTTTGCTTAATG
>JAIRTV010000524.1 GCA_031254675.1 Planctomycetaceae bacterium
TTTTTAGAAGTTCCTTACAGTAATTCCTGCAATAAATCGCAACAATTAAAATGTTTTGTCTGGTTTGTTCCTGTTTTTGTACCATCCTGCAAAAATCATTACAAAAACTCCGAACATACAGGCAATTGCCGGACAATCACCAAGGTCATGATAAATCGGTGATTGATAATCTGTTGCCGAAATCGAACCAACAACAATTTCGGCTTTACGGCGTTGCCCAATATTCTGAATCACACCGCAACTGTCAATAATTGCCGAAAAACCACCGTTTGTTGCCGTAATATACGGTCGCCGGTTCTCAATAGCACGGAAAACATGAGTCGCTAAATGTTGATCAATCTGTTGCGAAAACCAAAACCAACCATCATTCGACATATTCACCAAAATTGCCGGCTCCTTGCCTTGCTTTTTCAAAGTCAAAACTTGATTTCGTATAAAATGCGGAATCGTACTTTCGAAACAAATATTTACCGAAAGAAATAACTGTTCGCCATTTAACGGAATCGCCACCATTTTCGTACCGCGTCCGGCTTCCTGACAAAGCGTTTTAAGAAAAAAGTTTTTCGGTAAATATTGTGAAAACGGAATATACTCGCCGAACATGACAAGTTGTATTTTATCGTACCGATATTCAGTCGTGTTAGTTGCGTTATTGTTACTGTCGCCGTCATTCTTGTTGTCGCTATTCGGGTCAATGAGCAATGCGGAATTTAATCGTGTTGGTTCCGGCGGATTCACAAATTCCAATGTCGAAAGACCGGCAAGAACCGGAACGCCAAGTTTTCGAACAAATATTCGGAATAATTCGAATTGCTCCTCCCAATACTCAATGGAGCCTTCCGTCCAATCTTCAAACTCGGTCGGTTTTACATCAGCGTTGTACTGTAACAACGGAATCGAACACACGGTTTCGGGCAAAACAATAAGATCAAGTGGTTGTTTTGTTGCCTGAGCATTTCGGACGGCGTTGTTGGTTAAATCGATAAATTGTTGAAACGTCTTTTCTGTCTGCGCCGAACCACCGTTAAGCCGAACCGGAATATTACCTTGTAACACAGCAATTGTCAGATTTGACTGACTATTGCGGGATTCAACAGTTTTGGCGGTTTGGACAAAACCATATCCAAGTGCTGCAACAAAAATAAGTCCGGCAACAAGACTCCAAACCAAACGATTGACTTGACGTGTCCACAACGAACCAACACCAAGAGCAATTCCCGAACCAATAAGCATCACCATTCCACCAACAAAATAACCACCACCGATATCCGCAATTTGAATCAATAATGGTTGGCGATATAAAGCGTGTTCCAGTGAACAGAAGGAAAAGCCGCCAAGAAGATGATTACGTAAATATTCGCAACCAATCCAGCAAACCGGAATTGCCAAAACAACCGGAATACGAAAACAGAAAACAGCTATTCTTGAAGCGGAAAAAAAAAGAACCCAATACATTGAAAGATAACCGGCAAGCGCCAGTAACCCCAATGAAGTTAGCGGATGAGGACAAGCAATCCACCAAATCGACGCAATCCAAAACAAAAACGCTCCCAAATAAATGATTCGAAAACGAATTGGTTTGGGGTGTTCGATGACGAATGTCCAGAACACCGGAACAAAAAATACAAAATACCAACAGCCCAACGGCGGCAATGAAACCCAATAACACAACAAACCGGCAAGAAATAGAACATTAACAATGGAAAACAAATTCGTATTGTTTCCGTTGACAAGAATATTTTTCATCGTCGGTTTATTTTGGAGTTTATTGGGGATATTTCCAAGGGCTACGATATTTTCGTGACAATAGTTTTACGGCTTCTTGATCATTAGGAATGGTTTGTTTTTCGCCGTTCCACGCGATACTTCGTCCTAATTTAAGCGATACCATACCGAGTAATGTCATTGTTGTTGCGCGATGTCCGTATTCGATATCGCAGATTGGTTTCTGACCATTTTCGATACAATCAATAAAGTTTCGCCATAAAACCTGAAGATTTCCTTCATTGCGAGGAGTTTCAGGAGTTTCGGGAACAGCGTCTTTGTTCTGATTTTTGAACACGCACCATGTTCCGTCGCCGATATGCACTGTTCCTTTTGTTCCGTAAAAATAAACACCGATATGTTCTTTCTCAGGAGCGTTTCCGGCATAACAACGGTGTTCCCATTCGACCATGTATTTATCGAATTGGTACAACGCGGATTGTGTATCTGGTGCATCGGTATTGTCTCGCCAGAGAAAGCGTCCACCAGTGGAGGTGACGGAAGACGGAAATTGTTCGTGATCGTCCATGATCCAGAGAATCATATCCATCCAATGTGTTCCCCAATCGCCAAGTTGTCCTGTTCCGTAATTGAGAAATTGCCGGAATCCGCCGGGATGTATTTTGGGGTTGAACGGAACCAATGGCGCCGGTCCACACCAACGATCCCAATCAAGTCCTTCCGGTGTCGGTGTGTCTGACGCTGGTTTATCTTTTCCTCCCCAAGCGGTGTAATGGACGAACGCCCGTGCCATTCCAATTTGCCCGATATTTCCTTCTTTAATATATTTTTTTGCCGCAATACCTGCTGCGGAACAACGGCGATGTGTTCCAACTTGAACAGTTCGTCCGGTTTCCCGAGCGATTTTGACCATTGCAATTCCTTCGTTAACCGTGTGAGAAATCGGTTTTTCTAAATAGACATGGGCGCCGGCTTTGCAAGCGTCAATCGTGATCAACGGATGCCAATGTTCCGGTGTTGCAACAATTACAATATCCGGTTTTATGGTTTCGAGCATTTCCTGATGATCGTTGAACAGTTTTGGTTCGTCGCCAGTTTTTCCTTTAACCATTGCGAATGCGGATTCGCGGCGTTTCCGGTCAACATCGACTAAGGCAACGGTTTCAACTGTTTTTGTTGAAATTGCGGCGTTCAAATTATTGTTTCCCATACCTCCGGTTCCGACCAGAGCAACACGATATTTTTTCTGTTTTTCTGCGCCCATGACGGCGGGAGACGGAAACGAAGCCGCTGTCGCCGTTAATACGGTTGCGGACAAAAAATTGCGGCGTGTTAATGTCATAAAAATTCTCCGTAAAAATGTTTAGCGTTTACCGTGTGAGGTGTTAAAGTCGATAAAATTTCAACAAAAATCGTGGTTTCAAACAACAGACTCGCTCGTTTCGAATCTGTTGTTTCCAAGACTTTGTTCATTCAACAGATCAGCCAATAGTAAAGGCTGACCTGTTTCTCCTACTAAAAATTGACTCAAATTAACAACCTGCCCATAAACAGTAAGAAATTTCGTACCTAATTCAGTAACTATTCCTTAATTTTGTTTTTTTCTTGGCAGATTAAATTAAAAATAAGTTTTGTTGAAACAAAATAACTTGATTAAAAAATATAACAATTGACAATCAACCGTCAATTATTTTCAGGCGATTTGTTTTCCGGTGATTTGCCGAAAATCAAGAACAGAACGAAAAAGACCGCAATAAAAATCGCCGGACTTTTCAAAATTCCTTTCCAATTGTAGGCTTGGACAGCAAGATAATCTCTTCGAGCAACTTCAAAATCACCTTCCGCTTTGTCAGCGATTTTGCGGAACGTTTTTTCGAGATCGGTTTTACTGTATTCTATAGCACCAATAGTCAATTTTTCCGGCGCCGCCTGAAGTTCAGTTGTGCTGATTTTGTTATCTTTATTGGTATCCAGTAACGAACCAAGATCAGATGCCAATTCATTTTCTTGAACGTTATTTTTGTTAAGGAGATCGGTTACGGTTTTTCCCAAGTCCAAATAACG
>JAIRTV010000546.1 GCA_031254675.1 Planctomycetaceae bacterium
AAGAATCAGAGTTAAAATCAGAACAGGAATCGGAACAAGAAGAAAACCGAACAAAATTAACACCGGAAAATTTATCTCATAAAGATCAATCGATTGAAAATTCCTTAATAAAATCCAATGAACCGGAACCGTCTGATCAGTTACGATTTATTCAACGAGTTGCGGCGGCGTGTCGGTCAGCAGCGAATCAACATGGTACAATCCGAATCAAATTACATCTTGAGCAACTTGGTACATTAATGTTGCGAATAACTGCTAAGTCTAATAAACTATCCATCCGATTTGAAGTTACATCATTTGCCGCTGCCCATCTAATTCGCAACAATATTGATGAACTCCAAACAACACTTACCGAACAAAATATTGTATTGGAACATACTGAAATTGATATGATCTAAATATTCTACCGTCGATCGCCGGACGGATCGAAGATTGTGTTTTTCCGGCATCCCCATGAAGTGAACTCTTGTACCGCTGGATGATGCACGTGAACAATGATCTCACAAAATGCCAAAATAATCCATAAATCTTTAGCATTTTAACAACCATCCCGTGAACGCTAGTAAAAATTTCCTTCTTTTACCAAAGAATAGAGAAAAAAATGAACTTAGAATATTTTCTATGCCGATTCATAAGGGTATATTGTTTCAAGAGCGATTAGTTTGTTTTCTCAAATGGGGATTATAATAATGAAAATCATCCGGTTGACATTAACATTTGCCTTTGCGGTGTACATTTTAACAACATTGATTGAGGTTCGCGGAGCAGATGTTTATAAAAACGATTCGAGAATCGAGACCGAACAACAATTGCTTTCTTGCGATCCTCCTTCAAGGTTTTTGCCCACGCACCAGACCAATAACATCGCCTGTCATGATGGACCGTGTGTTGACGGACTTTGTAAAGATGGAACTTGTCGTAAATGCAACGGTTCTTGTCCGAAAATTTGCCCAACTCACGGTAAAGATTGTCAAAACAATTGCTTAGATAACCAACAATTAAATAATCAATTTGGTTACGGTGCCATGCAGGTTTGTCCGGGGAAAACTAACGGTATTTGTCCTGTTCATGGTTATGCTCCGTGTCCACATTCAGAATTCGAGTTGAGGCAGTTTCTACGCCAAACATTCAAACCAGCTGATCGACCCTATTGGGGAATGCAACCGCTTTATATTCCGCGTGAACAGTATGACCCCGGCTTTCAACCGCGTTTTCCAAGAATTCGAGCATTACTCGTCACTCCGCCAGCAGCACAAGTTTATATGACCACAACGCCGCCAGTTCCAATGCCAACCTACACCACTCGCGGTCCACGAGATTTTTTCAATCCCAATCCGCCGGGAATTGGTTATTGAATATTGGCATTCATGCTTCTTTGTGCGGTTTAAAAACAATCAAATCATCTTGCATAACACACAACAACTATTGTAGGGATGCACAATAATGCGTCCCTACAATTTTATAGGATTGATTGACCTCAATTAGTCTATTCTTAACCTTTTGAACAACAGCAACAACCACGTGCTTTGAGTTTCGGGAACAATGAACCGCCATAAATTGCGGCGTTACCGAGTTCTTCTTCGATACGAATAAGTTGGTTGTATTTTGCCATTCGGTCAGTTCGCGAAGCGGAACCGGTTTTAATTTGTCCCGTTCCGAGCGCAACCGCAAGATCAGCAATTGTTGCGTCTTCGGTTTCACCGCTACGATGCGAAGAAATTGAAGAATAATTGTTACGGTGAGCAAGTTGAATTGCTTCGATTGTTTCTGTTAATGAACCAATTTGGTTTACTTTAATCAGAATGGAGTTGGCGATTCCATCGTCAATTCCTTTTTGAAGCCGTTTTGTGTTGGTTACGAACAAATCATCGCCGACAAGTTGCACTGTTTTACCGAGTTTATCGGTTAAAAGTTTCCAGCCTTCCCAGTCATCCTGATCGCAACCATCTTCAATGGAAACAATCGGATATTTTTTACACCAATCCGCCAGCAGATCGACAACTTCGGAACTTTTCAACGGTTTTCCGTCGATGGTGTAAGTTTTTGCTTTTTCGTTATAATATTCGCTACTGGCGCAATCCATAGCGATATAAACTTGTTTTCCGGGTTCATATCCGGCGTTGTTGATTGCTTCGACGAGGGCTTTGAGGGCGTCTTCGTTACTCTGAAGATCAGGAGCAAAACCACCTTCATCACCGACATTAGTCGAATATTTTTGTTTTTTGAGAACACTTTTGAGTGAGTGAAACACTTCACAACCACAACGGATTGCGTCGGTGAAGGATTGAAAGCCGAGCGGCATAATCATAAATTCCTGTACATCGACTTTGTTGTCGGCATGCGCACCGCCATTGATAACATTCATCATGGGAGCCGGCAAAATCCGTGCGCCAACTCCTCCAAGATAACGGTATAGCGGTAATTCTGCAAACTCGGCAGCGGCTTTGGCAACAGCAATCGAAACGCCAAGAATAGCATTAGCACCGAATTTACTTTTATTTTCTGTTCCGTCGAGTTCGATCATTCGTTGATCGATGGCGGTTTGGTCGAGAGCATCGTAACCGCAAATTTCATCAGCGATTTGGTCATTGACGTTTTGTACTGCTTTCAAAACGCTTTTGCCGAGATATTTTGAGTTATCGCCGTCGCGTAATTCGAGAGCTTCGTGAACGCCGGTACTGGCACCGCTTGGAACGGCGGCGCGTCCGAATGAGCCGTTGGCGAGTTTCACATCAACTTCAACCGTCGGATTTCCGCGGCTGTCTAAAATTTGTCGTCCTTTAATGTCAACAATTGTACTTCCCATAGTGGATTCCTTTTTGGTTTCTAAATAGGGTGGTTATTGAAAAAGTTAAAATCTGAATTTCCGTAAAATTCAAACCGACACTAGGATACCCGAATAACATCATAAGTCAAGAGTACCAAAACAGAACGCGGAAAATGGCGGAGCAAAACCGTAACATTCTACTCCGCCATTTTTAAACCAAAACGTAATTTATGCCCTTATTTCGGTGGAATTTCGGGTTTAACCGCAAGGACATTTATTGTTTTATTAATTCGGTAATGCTACCGTTACACCGTCGTTGACAACTGTCAAACGCGAAACAATATCTGGATTGACCGTTTTAGGAAAACTTTGTACGGAACCATCGCCGAGTAATAGATTGAATGCTCCTGGGTGTGCGCTGCCGAGTGTTGTTGCAGTACCATCCCAAGGCCAGCGTAGCGACGCTGTTACTGGTTCGGTTGAATCGCCTCTGGCAATTGCTTTACCGGGATAGTTGGGTGAATTTCCACTGTTGGGCGGCGCAACCCATGAATGTGCCGCAAGGTCCGCCCGCATTTTTGAAGTGCTGTTACTGTTACTCGCCATTGAAAGATAAGAACAGTCGAACAAACGGTTAACCGGATCAACGGTACCGTTATCAGGACATTGACATTTCCCAAAACTGATTTCGGGAATATGTTTTTCCGAAACAATTAATTGGTTTGATATTCCGTCTTGCCACCAGGCGAATGTGTCGCGGGAAGTCCAACTATCAACAC
>JAIRTV010000567.1 GCA_031254675.1 Planctomycetaceae bacterium
TTTTCTCTTCTAGCGACAAAGCGTCAAACCAAGTATTGTTGAGTTCCGTATCGAAACCGTAATTCACGATGATGTCGTAGAGTGATTGTTGTTCGATAAACGGATAGAGAAGAGGCAAAATTCCAGCTCCACGAAACTCACTGGTGCTTGTATTTTCAGTTGCCCCAATTGCTGCTGGCGGTAATCCTCCGCGCGTGTCGTGAAAATTGTGAGCACCGATTCCGAGTTGTTTGAGATGGTTGATGCACTGTGAACGTCTTGCGGCTTCGCGAGCCATTTGAACTGCTGGCAACAGAAGAGCAATTAACACGCCGATAATTGCAATCACCACAAGAAGTTCGACCAACGTAAAGCCGAATCGCAAAGAATGTGAAAGAGTTGAGAATTTTGTGGAAAAACGCCGAAAAATCGAACACTCTCCACTATCCGTTCTCAACTTTCCATTCCATATAGCCCCCCCCCCCCCTGTCTTGTGTAATTTATCCATTTTAACATTTGGATTTTCACCAAAAAAATTGCCAAAAAGCCAACAACACTTTTAACGAAATTTTTCATCGTTATTCTCCTTATTTTAAAAGGTCTTACCGAAACAATTGTGATACGCTCGCCGAAAAACAACACGGCAAAAAATACGCAACACAATCGACTAAGTTTCATAGTTTATGTTAAACGGAAAAAAATGTCAAGAAGAACTTTTGATTTTTGAAAAAATTTTGAGGTAATTATTCGTAATCTATTCAGCAGAATGTTTCTAAGTTTTTTTCTCTAACTTGATTTGACAAATTAAACAATCTTTTTCTCAAGGAAGAAATTGAACACAGAAGACACGGAAAACACAGAAAAATAACAAAAGATCTATTGAACAAAGCAGCCCATTTCAATATAATACTCCCCAATCTTTATGGATTTTCGTAATGATTCGCGGACTTTCCATAACCAATTCCCCCCTTGAATCGATTAACTAACTCCATTTTTAACTCAACCAAGATGGCAATTCAATCAATAAAAACAAAACATTTTTTCACTTCAATCACTTTTTTTGTTGCCGTTATGGCATTTTTTCCAGTTCGCATGATGTCTCAACAATTCCTCCCGAAAGAAGGTTCCATGACACACGGTTTCACTCTCCAATGGACACAACCAATCAACGAAATTAACGCCGAAGCACAAATGTTTCTCCACGAAAAATCCGGTGCTCCGCTTCTTTACCTCTCCTGTAACGACGATAACAAAGTTTTTTGTATCGCCTTTCGCACACCACCAACCGACAATTCCGGTATTGCCCATATTATGGAACATTCCGCCTTGTGCGGCTCCGAACGGTTTCCGTCCAAAGAACCGTTTGTCGATCTGCTCAAAGGTTCGCTCCAAACATTTTTGAACGCTTTCACCGCCGACGACCGAACAATGTATCCCGTCGCCAGCCGAAACGATAAAGATTTCCTCAACTTAATGAATGTCTATCTCGACGCTGTTTTCTTTCCCAATGTCAAAAAAATTCCAGAAATTTTAATGCAAGAAGGTTGGCATTACGAAGTGGACGAAGAAACCGGCAACCTCACCTACAACGGTATCGTCTATAACGAAATGAAAGGAGTCTATTCCTCACCGCAAAGTGTATTGTATCGGACAATCCAAAAATCAATGTATCCCGATTCAACCTACGCCAACGACTCCGGCGGCAACCCCGACCATATTCCCGAATTAACGCAAGAAAAATTCGTCGCCTTTCACAACCAATTTTATCATCCGTCAAATTCCATGATTTATTTGTACGGAAATGGAAATATCGAAAAACATCTCGAATTTCTCAATAAAGAATATCTCAGCAAATTCACAAAACAGAACATTAACGCCAAAATTCAACCACAACCCGCCTTCAATAAACCAAAAGATGTTACCGCAGAATATTCTGTCGATGCCGGCGAATCAACCTCAGAAAAAACTTTTTTGAGTATGAATTATCTTTTGCCAACCGACCTAGAAAATGCGGAACGGAATTACGGTCTTGACTTGCTGACTTACATTCTGGTCGGCAGCGAAGCCGGGCAACTCCGAAGAGCATTGCTCGACGCCGAAATCGGACTCGATGTGAGCTGCTCGCTTGACAGCTCAATCTTGCAACCGTGTTTTTCGATTGTTGTACAAAATTCAGAACCGGAAAAGAAACAAAAATTCCTCGACGTGTTGGAAACAACACTCCAAAAACTCGTTGCCGAAGGAATTGACCGAAAAATTATCGAAGGCGCCGTCAACCGTACAGAATTTACATTGCGGGAATTTCAGGTTTCCGGTTTTCCAAAAGGTCTGGTTTTGAACATGAATATCCTTGAATCTTGGGCTTACGGCGGCGATCCGCTGAAACATTTACGCTTTGAATCAATTCTGAAAAATATTCGTGATGGCATTCCGAAAAATTTCTTTGAAAATCTGATTCAAAAATATTTGCTCGATAATCCGTCACGCGGCTTTGTAATGCTCAAGCCCAAACAGGGACTCGAAAAAGAAAATTCCGAAAAACTTGCGACAAAACTCGCCAATATTAAAAAGTCGTTGTCTTCGGAACAACTGGCGACCATCAAAAAGGAACAACAAATCCTGCTCGAACGTCAATCCACACCGGATAAACCTGAAGATGTTGCGAAAATTCCTGTGCTTGGCATTGAAGATGTTGATAGAAAAGCGGACGAAATTGCGTTTCGTAAAACCGAACCGGATGGATTGCGACTTGTCAACTCCGATGTTGATACAAACAAAATTGTTTATCTGACGCTTTATTTCAACGCCAAACTCAAACCAACCGCAACAACCGGTTTTTATGCGTCGTTGTTGTCGGATGTTCTCGGACGAGTTGATACGGAAAACTATCAATATTCGGATTTGAATAACGAAATCGATCTGCACACCGGAGGCATTTCAACCGGTTTGACCGTGTACAACCTCAAAAATCAAAATGATTACGATGTTCGGTTTACAGTTCGGACGAAAGTAATGATGCCAAAATTGGAAAAAGGAATTGATCTGATTCTGGAAATATTGAACCGCTCAAAATTCGACGATACGGCAAGACTCAAAGAAATCATCCAAGAACTTCGTGTCGGGACGGAACAATCATTGATGTCGCAAGGACACCGATTTGCTCAAACAAGAGCCGCCAGCTATTTCTCGCCCGCCAACACTTATCGCGACCGCATCGGAGGTCTCGAATATTATAAGTTCCTGCGCGAAGCAGAAAAAAATAACACAATCACCGATCAATTAAAAAATTGCGCCGGATCATTGTTGCGAAAAGAAAATCTGGATTTTATCTCCATAACAATCGACAAAGAAAATTTCAAAACGATTTCCGAAACAATTCGTAACAAATTTCAATCAGGAATTGTTGCCGGAACAACGGATTGGGATTCGGACGCAGCAGATACGGCAACGTATGGACAATTAAACGAAGCGGTGGTGATTCCGTCTCGTGTCCAATATGTGGTCAAATCAGCAGATTACCGCAAAGCGGGATTTGAATATTCCGGTAAGATGCTTGTGTTGACGAATATTTTGCGTACAGGATATCTTTGGAACAATATTCGTGTGCAAGGTGGTGCTTATGGCGGTGGATTTTCTGCTGATCGAAGTGGAGTTTTTTCGCTTTGGTCGTATCGCGACCCGCATTTGAAACGGACTGTTGATATTTACGAAGGAGTTGCCAATTATCTCGAAAAACTGGAACTGTCTGACGAAGAACTGACCAAAGCAATTATCGCAACAATCGGTAGTCTTGATAAACCGTTGACGCCAGCGGACAAAGGAAACCGTGTGGCGGCGATGCAACTTTCCGGTTTAACTCAGGAAGATATTCAACGGGAACGCGATGAGGTACTTTCGACAACCGTAGAAGACCTCCGAAAATTCGCGTCCATGTTCCGCGAAGGAATGAAACAGAACAATATTTGCGTTTTTGGCAATGAAGAAAAACTCAAAGAAGAGAATAATCTGTTCAAAAATACTATCCGTCCCATCGAATAATTATCCCAATCAAATTGGCGATGTGTGATTTTGTGTTACGTCGCAAGTGAATAATTATTCTGATGCTAGTGCTTTGTTGGCGACTTTTGATCGTTTGTTGTTGCCTGTTTTCGGAAAAGTGTTGTGCGGAAAACAACAATAGAACGGTTGAGCCAATTTTCCAATTGACGTCCGTAAATAAGAGCAAAGTTGCCTAGCGGCAACGCGACCTTTTGGTGAAAGGTTTTTTGTTGTTTATCCGACGTCGCCTAAATTGAGGACTGTTCCGTAACGTCCGAGCATTTGGCGGCGAAGTTTGGCGTGTTCCGGTTGGGCTAACCCCGGGTC
>JAIRTV010000593.1 GCA_031254675.1 Planctomycetaceae bacterium
CACTACTCAATCACTGTTTCTCGTACGACTTCGTCGATGGTGGTTTTTCCGGCGTGTATTTTGGCGAGTCCTGCTTCGCGGAGAGTGACCATTCCGTTACGCGCCGCCGCCTCACGCAATTCCACCGCCGAAGCTCCATGATTAATTAACGCACGAATTTCGTCATTGATCAACATAAATTCATGAATCGCCGTTCGACCTTTGTAACCGGTATTGTTACACGTTACACAACCACGCCCACGATAAAACATCTTGCCCGCAATATAATCCGCCCCCAATTCCAATTCCGCTAATTGATCCGGTGTCGGCGTGTATTGCTCACGACAATCCGAACATATCGTGCGAACAAGACGTTGCGCTAAAATCGCTTCAACTGTTGCCGTAATCAAAAACGACGGAATACCCATGTCCTTCAACCGCGTAATCGTACTCGGCGCATCATTCGTGTGCAACGTACTAAAAACCAAATGCCCCGTCAATGACGCTTGTACCGCAATCTCCGCCGTTTCCCTGTCCCGAATCTCTCCTACAAGTATAATGTCCGGATCCTGCCGCAATATCGAACGTAAACATTGCGCAAACGTGTTACCAATATCCGCATCAATCGGCATCTGGATAATTCCGTCAATATCATATTCCACCGGATCTTCGGTTGTCATTAACTTGTCCGTAATCGCATTCAACTCACTCAACGCCGCATATAATGTCGTCGTTTTACCCGAACCGGTTGGTCCCGTAACAAGAACAATTCCGTTGGGACGTTCCAAAATCTTGCGAAAATCACGTAACAACATCGCATCCATACCGACATTTTCCAGATCAAGACTAATCACCGATTTGTCAAGAATCCGACAAACCACGCTTTCACCAAACAACGTTGGCAAAACGCTCACACGTAAATCAATCGGATGACCGCCAACCGTCAACCGAATACGTCCGTCTTGCGGCAAACGGCGTTCCGCAATATCAAGATTCGCCATCACTTTGATTCGCGTCGTAATTGCCGATGCTAAATGTCGCGGCGGAGGAACCATCTCGTACAACGTCCCATCAGCCTTGATACGGATTTTAAATTCATCTTCAAACGGCTCAAAATGCAAATCACTGGCGTGATCTTTAATACCAAGTAGGAATACCATGTTGAGCAATTTTCGTACCGGTGCGGATTCGCTCAACGCCTCAATACTTGCCAAGTCAATCGATGCTCCACTTTCCAACGCCAACGCCGCTTCTTTAAGCGATTTGTCGTTCTCCATGTCGGCAATAAGCGACTCAACACTTTCAACATCCGAAGCATAATATCGAGTCAACGCATTCTCAATATCACGTGATGTTGTTACAACCGCACGAATTTCGTAACCGAGAAAATTGCGCAACTCGTCAAGAACCATAATATTCTGCGGTTCGCACATCGCAACGGTTAAAATTTCGTTTCGGAAACTAATCGGAATCACCTTGTAAATCTGCGCCATGGGTTCCGTCAAATGAGCAAGCACATCAGGAGGAATTGTCAAATCGCCAAGACCAATCACCTGCAAACCCAGTTGTTCCGCCAAGGCAACAGCAACCTGATCATCATTGATGAACCCCATAGATATTGCTGTTTCACCAATTTTCTCGCCATGCCGCTGAAGATGCTCTTCCAACAACATTTCAAGTTGCTCTTCATCAATCATTCCAAGATCAACAAAAACCTGTCCCAATCTGCGAAGTGCCATAACTTAAATTCTCTCGTAATAAATTGTTAATCGTAATAGTAAATTGTCAATAACGAATAAATACTATTATTGTATTTTAATTTTCGTTCGATTCTCCGGCATCGCGGAGAGTTTTTTGTATCAAATCTTGGCTCATGCGGAAACCAACTGTTTGTAAATATTCAGTGTACGGTTTTACTTTTTCGATAATTCCTTGTTTTTTTGCTCGCAACAATACTCCAAGTAAACCTATAAAATTAAGATTCCTTTGAGTTGCAAATGTTCGTGCATCGAGGTCGTCTAGTAATAATAAATAATCCCCCTGTAATTCTAACACCAATGCAATAGAACTCGCTTCGCCTAAATCAAGTCCAAGTTCTTGTAACTCACGTGTTCTCTGTATTGATGCGTTACGTATTTCAATCCAATCAGGAACAGGTTTACCAAATTCCATTGCTACTTCTCGTGTAATAATAATTTTTTTGAATACTTGTTGCAATAGACATACGGCATCAATTCTTTCAAGGTTAACAAGGCAACTAGTATCCGAAATGATAAGTTCACGAAAGGACATCATCTTGCTCATTTTCTGGTACGGGTTGTTTTTCCAAGTGTCGGCTGAAACGACAAACGAGTTCATATTCCCGATCAAGGTCTTCTGGAGTCATATCAGCGTAAAGCCGAACTCCATATCGCGGAACTTCCCAAAGAAAATCCCGTTTTGAAATACCCACCATTGCCGCAGCTCTTCCCGCCGTTAATTTTCTTTCATCGTACAATTTTGCAGCAAACATCATTTTGGCTTCATGTTCACTCATCACAAAATCGTCGGGTAATTCGAATTGTAGTGTTAATGTCGTCATTGATTTTCTCCATGTTAGGAATTGTTAAGAGTTTTTGTTCGTTAAATTTATAATTGTTTCGTTAAATCGGTCAAGAGATTCAACCAGTTCTATTGGAAACATAACGACAGTATTTGATTGACCGGTTCCGAGACCATCAATTGTCTGCAAAGTTCGCAATTTCATTGCG
>JAIRTV010000604.1 GCA_031254675.1 Planctomycetaceae bacterium
TTGGAATCTAATTGCCGTCCGAAAACAGGGGCAGAATTGCCTAACGGCAATGCAACCTTTCGGCGAAAGGTTGCCCACCTTGTTTGCCAAAGGTTGCTAATCTAAGATTGCCTACTCCAAAGTTTGGAGTGCGTGACTTTTGCCTTGGAGTGCGATGATGTTTTCAACAAGGTGGGTACTGTTTCCTTAAAGGTGGGTGATGTTTCGCCGAAACATCACGTCGGCGGTAGCCGACTAGCCCCTGCTCACAGACAGCAATTCGTGTTGCCGAGCGGTTTGGAGTCCAATTGCCAGCCGAACACAGAGGCTAGTCGGCTATCGCCGACGCGACCTTTCGGCGAAAGGTCGCCCACCTAAAATCGCCCACTCTTTCGCTTGGAGTACGTACTCCTTGCTTTGGAGTACGTACTCCTCGCTTTGGAGTACGTACTCCTTGCCTTGGAGTACGTACTCCTTGCTTTGGAGTACATACTCCTTGCCTTGAAGTACGTACTCCTTGCTTTGGAGTACGTACTCCTTGCTTTGGAGTACATACTCCTTGCCTTGGAGTACGTACTCCTTGCTGCTTTTTATTCAATAAACGATTCTTTTTTGCCAAAATTCTTTATAAATTGCTAAATAGAACAGGAGAGTTGTTGCAAAATGACATAAAACTGATAGTATCTAATATAATGTTACCAACTGACGGGAAGAAAATACCGAAAGCGAATCGTAAAAACAGTAAGTCCGTCCCCAATTTTTATTCT
Organism: Planctomycetaceae bacterium; assembly: GCA_031254675.1. Classification (GTDB taxonomy): domain Bacteria; phylum Planctomycetota; class Planctomycetia; order Pirellulales; family Thermoguttaceae; genus WRKP01. The sequence goes on from JAIRTV010000604.1 coordinate 747, forward strand.
TGCACAGGAGAACTTAGCAATGCCTCATCAACGCGGTTACATGCCCAAGAAAGATAGTGATTTTATTGCTTGGGCTTCGACAATTTACAACGACTGCGCCCAGTCCGCAACTCAATGGCAAATCAACCCCAATTCTATACAACTCTTCGAATCATTACTCAACGAAGCAAAAAACGCATTCGAACATAATTCAAATAAAGAATTAAAAAATAAAGCAACTGTTGTACTCAAAAATGCCACTTTTGTCGCTTTGAAACATTTTCTTTCGGCGTTTGTCAATACGCTCGAAGGGAATTTGAACGTACCAGACGAAGCAATCACCGCAATGAGTTTGCGTCCGCGCCACCCCCACGCCCGTCAACCCTTGCCAGTTCCGAACGACGCCCCCATGTTGACGGCGGTCGTCGGGCAACATCATGATGTTACGGTTTACGTTCGCAGCCTCCTGCACGGTCACCCCACCGAGCAACTCAACAATCGAAAATACGCCGGCTTTCTCTTGAAATACAAATTAGACCCCAACGAACAATGGCAATTCCTCGTCTCAACAAAATTACACCACAACCTCCTCTTCAACAACGAAGATAAAGGGAAAAATCTCCACCTCCAAGCCGCTTGGGTCAACCCAAGAATGCAAAACGGTCCCTGGAGCGAAGAACTCGAAGAATTAGTCAACTAAAACAAAAAAATAAAATCACAACAAATCAACCCCTCCCGCTCACAAACCACCGCTTCAAACATAATAATGACAAATGTTTCGCCCTTCCCCAACACACAACAATCTAAATAATATCAAGACACAAAGAATGTCATGCAACCAGAACAATTAGGTCCCTTCCGAATTGGTCGCGTTCTTGGTCGCGGCGGTATGGGCGCCGTTTACGAAGGCGTTCACGAACAAACCGGCGAATCCGCCGCCGTTAAAGTCTTACTCAGCACTCTCCAAGAAGATGATGAATTGCGTTTGCGGTTCGAAGCCGAAATCGATACCCTCAAACGACTCCGACATCCCAATATTGTTCGACTTTTCGGGTTCGGCGAAGAACAAGGAATGCTCTATTATGTCATGGAAATGGTTGACGGACCAAGTTTACAGCAAGAAATGAAACGTCAACGCCTCTTTCAATGGCACGAAGTTGCCAAAATCGGTCTCGAAATGTGTTCGGCGTTCAAACACGCTCACGACCGCGGAATTACCCATCGCGACATCAAACCCGCCAACATCCTGCTCGAACGTCAAGGTTCGCTCAAACTTTCCGACTTCGGAATCGCCCACTTCTTCGGCGGTCAACGTCTCACCGAAGCACACTCCGTCGTCGGTACTCTAGAATATATGTCCCCAGAACAAGCATTAGCCAACCCCGTCAATGCTCGCTCCGATCTGTATTCCTTAGGCGCCGTCCTTTATGCCCTCCTCGTCGGACGACCCCCCTTCATCGCCAAAAGTTTGCCCGAAATATTACGAAAACACCAAAAAAATATTATCGAATCAATTCGATCTTCTCGGTTGGACGTACCGGATGAGTTGGAAATTATTATCTTCGACCTCCTCAAAATTACCCCAGAAGAACGACCACAACACGCCTATCTCGTCACCAAACGATTTCAATCCTTGCTCCAAGCCCTCGTCGGTCCTCCCGAACGAATCCTCGTCAAACCAATGGATACCGATTCAAGTCTCGCGTTCCCCATGGAACCCGTGCGAATCCCCTACAAAGGAGATCAAGAACAAGAAAAAAAAATCGAACAAGCCCGCGGCATCATTATCGAAAACGGCATCATCGACCTAGGCGGCATCATCAATCCAAACCAAACCAATTTCAACAATGCACTCGACTCCTCAAAAAAATCATTAACCAATAACGCCGCCGCCGCGCCAACAATGGCATCGGAAATTTCAGAACAGGAAGAAATAGAAAACTTGCCACCGGAAATCCCTCCAACACCCAACAAAACATCACTCGTCAACTCTTTCGGATCGCCAGGGCAAATTCTCAAAGAACGAAAAACTCAAACATTAGAATTGGCAACACCGCTTGACCTCACGCCGGAACCTTCAGTAACTCAAGCCTTCACCGTATCAAGTTCGACCAACCAATCCCCCAATTCAACAATTGATTCCAATCAGCTCCGCGTTCCCAATTCGCCCCAACAACTTCCAGACGCCGCCCCGAATATCGTCAACATTCCAAACAACCAGAACACCCCAACAAAAACACCAACAAAAAAAAGTGTTGAAACCGTTTCGCCGGATACTTTTCCGCAACAAGTTCCGATTCAGCACGGCGAAGTTGTTCTCGACAATGTGTATGCGATACGACGCACCAAAGATGAACCGCTGCCCGATGTCAATGTTTTCGATGCACTGCAACAACAGAATCGCCCTCTCGATCACGAACCGGAAGAACAACCAACATTGGAAATTGATTTGTCGCATGTGGGACATTCCCAAATAACAAGCGATTTAACTCACAACAAACCAACCGTAGAAGGATTGACCGCCGGACACGCCCCCGGTTTTTACGCGCTCTCAAAACCCGCATCCGCCAACCCTATTCCGCGTGGCAATTCGGATATCCCGCAAAATAGAACGGCAAAACCCTCCGAAAAGAACAAAACTGTTGAGCCGTACGGAGTGCAACATCACGAAGTAACGGTTGTCGGCTCAAAAGATCGGAGTTCGTCAACAACCGAACATGCCTCCGCCTCCTCCCACTTCACCGCCGTAAAAGATGAAGAATTCGATACGTTCGGCGATTCGGCAACCGAACATCGCCCGATTATCTCGTTGCAAACAGTGTTCGCGTCGTGTTGTTTGGTTCTGATCGGCATTACCGTGTATTACTTGCTCCAACCCGTTTCCGCTGATACATTGTACGAACGAATCAAACGAACAATCAACGACAACAGTACCAATGACGAACTTTCATCGTCAGCGCTTCGCCGCGCAGAAGACGACATCAATCAGTTTTTACTAGAATATTCTCAACATCCCATGGCGGAACAAGTTCGGTTTTACCAGACGGAGTTGGATCTTGCCAAGCAGGAACAACTCCTAAAACGACGACAACGGATTGCCAATTCGGAAATGCCCAGCCCCGTCGAACAAATCTACATGGAAGCAACCGCCTTAATCAAAACCGATCCAGAAAACGCAATCGCCAAATTGCAGGCAATCGTCAATGTGTTCCAGCCCAATAATCCCGAAAAACGTTTTGAAAAGCCGGAAACACCATCCGACAAAGACAACACAACCGAATTGGAAATTCCCAAAATTACCCGACGGCAACGACCAAATCCGACGGAACTTTGTGTGGAGTTAGCCATCAGACGACTGGAAAAACTAGAAAAAGAAATCAAAATAAGCCATTCCGATCAATTCAAAATAATCCGAAAACGTCTCGATGACGCCAAAACATTAGAGCAACAATTTCCCGAACAAGCAAAAAATATTCGTTTAGGAATTATCGAGTTGTACCAACACCATCGTTGGGCAAAAACTCTCGTCGAAGAAGCACAACAAGAACTAAAAAAATAATCCCAATAAATCAACGGAATTTTTCGTTAAAACCCACCGAAATTTAAACCCTCAAATATTGTGAGGTTTGTTTTATGTCTGTTCTGTTTCATCTCTTTCGGCAAACATGTTTTCGCGTGTTTCTTTCAATATTATTTGGTGTTGTTCTGTTTGGTTTTTTTTCGGAACTGGTTGTTGCGTCAACCGGCGAAGGGGTTGAAGCGTTTCGGAAAGGCGATTATCCAAAAGCCGCCGAAAAATTCGCCGACGCCGAACAAAAATCTCCCAACAATTCACGAATTATTTTCAACCACGGCGCCGCCCTCGCCGCCTCAGGAAAATTCGACGAAGCCTCGCAAACTCTTCGGAAATCAGCAATGTCAAAAGATAGAGCCATCGCATCAAAATCGCTCGCTCTTCTCGGACAGATCGCTGTTGACCACGCAAAACAATCACTCAGCGAAAAACCCGAAGAAACTCCACCCGAACAACGCGCCAATGTCCTCCAACAATTACTCGCCGCCGAAAAATATTACTCGGAATCACTCGCGGTTGAAGCCTCCGAAACTGTCAGAATCAATCTCGAACAAATTCGAGCCTGGAAAATTAAAATCCAGAAAGAATGGGATGCAATTGACCGTTCGCAAAAACGTGCAAACGATATCACAAAACGGTTACAATGGTTTGAAGATTGGGAAGGAAACATCAATCAGTCTCTTCAACAAACCAACGAAATTCCCGATTCGCCAAAAAAATTTCAAACCCTCTACGAAACCGCCCGCGAACAAAATAAATTAGCCGAAGAAATCACCGTGCTGCAAAACGATCTCCAACAAACTCTTCAACAACCATTGCCCCAAAATACTGCCGAAAATACAGAAGAGACAACCGACCCAAAACTCGCCGAACAAAATCAGCAAGGAATCGAAACAATTCTCCAAGAACTAAAACAAATTTACAACCTAACCAACAACTCCAACGAATTACTCCGTCAATTTCAAAGCGAAAAAGCGTTGGAAATGACCCGCGAAACAGCAAACCGCTTGAACCAACTCCGTTTGAATTTGTCGCCCTTCGAAGTCATTGTGCAGGAAGCCGAAAAGAAACAACAAAAACTTTGCTCCAACAATCCCGCAAACGAAAATAGACAAACCGAAATTCAGGAAACAACGAAAACTCAAGAGATTGCGGAACAAGCACGGGAAGAACAATTGATTGCCGATTGGATGCCGTTGATGATGTTTCGAGCCAAACAAGGATTGGAGGAAATAGAAACCGGTCATGTTGCCAACTCCAATCAACCGGATCAACCGGAAAAAATAAATGCTCTCAAAGAATCAATGAATCTAGCTGTCCAATACGGACCAGAAATCCGAACACTTGCCGAAGTGTCTTCTCAATTGCTTGCCGAAAACAAATCCGATGAAGCGTTGCCGAAACAACAGCAAGCATTGACATTGCTCCGTGAAATTCTGAAGCCGCTGCAACAAAACCAGCAGAATCAGCAGCAACAACAAAACCAAGAACAGAATCAACAACAAAACAATCAGGAACAAAATCAGAACCAAGAACAGAACCAACAACAAGAGCAAAACCAACAACAAAATCAAAACCAGAAACAGGAACAAAATCAGGAACAACAACACGATAAAAAATCAGACAATTCCGATCAATCCAATCAAGAACAACCGAAAAATGATCCCAATTTGCCGAACCAAAATGAAGATGTTGAAAAAGCGGAACGAATGCTCCGACAAGTCAAACGCCGCCAGCAAGAAGCCAACGAAAAACGTGAAAAAGTTCGTGCTTTACTGATGCAAGCGACTCCAGTAGAAAAAGATTGGTAAGCGATTAATTAAAATCCCCCCTCTTGTCAGGAAAGAAGGAATCGTTTATATTTTTCGTTTACATTTTGGAAGCTGTTGGTGGTCTCAACACAACAGTAAAAGTCATTAAAAATTGGACACGTCTCCTACAATCAAAAAAATCATACAAACTGTATTCCAACTCGATTGGTAATTGTTGTTCACTAAAAGGATTTGAATTATGTCCCGTGTTTGCGAAATTTGTGGAAAAGGTCGAGTTATCGGTAATCATATTGAAACTCGCGGTAAAGCAAAATATCTTGGTGGAGTTGGAACCAAAGTAACCGGAATCACACGCCGCAGTTTTCTGCCCAATCTCCAACGTGTCCGAACGACCACCGAAAATGGTGCCACAAAAACGGTACGAGTCTGTACGCAATGTATTCGCTCCGGCGCAATACGGAAACAAGTTCGAAACGCTCCCTTCAAATTGGCTCACGAATTAGAAGCCGCCGCCGCCGGAAAAAGAATCGGCGTCAAAAAAAATCGAAAGAAAAATACCAAAAATAACACCAACAATAATACAAAATTCGCGGCAAAAAAATAGGTTTTTGGAATTGTTGTTCTTGTTTTTTGCTGTTTGGATTTCTGTTTGTTTGGGAGGCTGTTTCCGGTTTTCTGTTTTGAGGTCAACATGCCTTATCTTTCTCCACAACAGGCACGGCTTCAGGACGATATTCGCGGTTTGATTCGCGGGGAGGTTTGTTGTGATGAAATCACCTGCCAACTCTATTCGACCGATGCCGGAATTTTACAATGTCAACCACAAGGTGTTGTTTGGCCTCGTGATGTGAATGATGTGGTAGCGTGTGTCCAGTACGCCGCCGAAAAACATATTCCAATTCATCCACGCGGCGCAGGAACCGGAACAACCGGCGAAGTTCTTGGTTCGGGACTTGTTCTTGATTTCAGCCGGTTGATGCGACGCCTAGTCGCTCTCAACCGCGATTCCGTTGTGGTGCAACCCGGAATGAATGCTCAACGATTGAACAATGTTCTCGATAAAATTCAATCGCGTACCTTCGCGCCGGTTTCCGGTTTTCAACCGGCAACCACGATTGGAAGTATTTTAGCACGCAACGGCGCCGGAATCCGTTGGCTTCAATACGGTTTTCCCGACGAATATCTCCTCGAACTAAAAATCGTTTTGGCAAACGGCGAAATCTTAACGCTTAACCGTGAATCTCTGCCGCACGCAATTGACCCGCATGACACTCCACAGAATACGTCACACAAAACGTCGCAAAACGAATCAATCACAAAAGATCCCAACATCACCGTCAATACAAATACCAACACGTTCACAAATACCTTCGCCAATACTGTCGCAAACACATTGTCGGGGACACTTTCGAGTTCTTCATTATTTTTTGGTGGACGTGATACGTTGGCACGTGGAATTGCTTTAGCGCGTGGAATTGTTCTTGGCAAAGAACATCCGGTTGCGGACGATGTTTATCGAATCCTTTCGCCTTCGTTGTCGCGAATCAATTCCGCGTTATCGCGTCAAGTTCCGGTCAATCGTGCGGGTTACAGCTGTTATCGCGTGTTGCAAGGCGAAGAAGGACATTCCGTGGATTTAGCGCAACTCCTACTCGGAAGCGAAGGAACTCTCGGTCTGATTGTCGAAGCCAAACTCAAAACACTGCCTTGCCCAAAACGTCAAGCCGGTGCGGTGTTTTTCTTCAACAGTTTCGAAAACGCAATGCTTGCGGTGGAACCGATTCGTTCTTTTCGTCCGGCGCTTTGCGAACTGGTTGATCGGCGACGACTCAATATGGTGTGCGAATGCGATTCGCGGTTTCAACAATGGATTCCGGCAGAAGCCGAAGCGATTTTGTTTGTCGAATTGGACGTTGGCAATCTTCTCAATTCCGAAAACAACGTTCAAGTACAACACCGACTTTCACAGTTGATCGAAACAATTCAAACCAAAAAACATCTTAGTTTTCGTACTTTACGCATTGAAACTTCGGAAGGGTTTGAACTTTTCGACGATTTTCTCCGTCGTTCCGAACTCATTCTGTTTCGAATGCGGCGATCTTTTCAACCGCTTCCCATTTTTGACGATTTAGCGGTTCCGATTCCGGCTCTTTGCGATTTTCTTCCAGAACTCTTAAATATCTTGAAACGTTATGAAATTACCGCATCGATTTCGGGGCATGTTGGGCAAGGGCATCTTCGGGTTCATCCGATTATCGATTTTTCCAAACCGAAACCGTTTGCCTCGCTCGAACATTTAACCGAAGAAGTTTATCGATTGGTTCTGACGCACGGCGGTACGGTTAGCTCGGAAAACGGAACAGGGTTGCTGAAAACTCAATTCATCACCACTCAATTTCCTGATCTAATTTCTGTTTTCCGAAATATTAAATATATTTTCGATCCCAACCATTTATTTAATCCGAACAAAATTGTTCCTGATCCTGCGGTTCTTACTCCTTCGCCTTGGACAACTTATTTACGGCATGGTTTATCGTGTCGCGGCAGCGAACATCCGGCAACAAAACGAATTTCCGACTCAACCTTTCAAGAATTAAACCGTGTTGGTTCCGGTCGCGCAAACTCCAATCTTGATTCCGGTATTCTTCCTTACATGGAAGCAACCGAAATCATTGCTGATCATGATGGTCTTAATAAAAATTCGGATACCGATATTGCCGACTCAAATCAGAACACGTTGAGTGCATCGGACAAAAATGCCGGTAATTTTTCCAGTCAAATTGAATTGCAGTTGAAATGGGAGCCGCAACATATTTTTGAGCCGACTCATCGTTGTAATGGTTGTGGTGAGTGTTTTCGCAATGATTTTGTGAGTCGTATGTGTCCGTTATTCCGTCATTTGCAGGCGGAAAGTGCGGTACCGCGAGCCAAAGCGAATCTCCTTCGTGGGATTCTTGCGGGTGATTTGGAGTTGGAGATGTTGACGCAAGATAAAGCGAAAGAGATTGCGGATTATTGTATTCAATGTGGAATGTGCCGTATTGAATGTCCGGCGGAGGTGGATATTTCGAATTTAGCGTTCCGTTGCAAGAGTGCGTATGTTGCGGCGCACGGACTTTCGCTGGAAGATCATTTTTTCTCTCGAATTGACTCAATGCTCCGTTTTCTGGCAATGATTAGTTGTCCGGTCAACTGGGCAATCTCCAATCCGTTTATGCGGTGGTTGCTGGAAAAATTGTTGCAAATTCCGCAAAGCCGAACGATTCCCAAATTGGCGAAAGTAACGTTTTTGGCGCGAACACAATGGTCAAATTGGTTGGTCAAACCGTTGCCATCGGTGGAGCATTTTTCGTCGAATCGTGTTGCGTTATTTGTGGATACGTTTGCCAATCATTTTGATACGCGGCTGGCGGATTTGGCGGTTCGGATTTTGGAGCACAATCATTGCAATGTTTATATTCCGTCGCGTCAACGTCCTTCGGGTTTGAGTTCGTTTTCGGTGGGGCATCTTGATCGGGCGGAACGTCTTGCCCGACACAATTCGTTATTGCTTGCTGATTTGATTCGTCAGGGTTATCATATTGTTACGTTGGAGCCGGCGTCGGCGTCGTGTTTATCTCAGGATTACCGCAATATTCTGAATGATTTGGATACGATGTTGGTTTCGTCGCGGGTGGTTGATTTTTCTGATTTTCTGTTGCAACGCTACCGCGAAGGACAATTTCGTCTCGATTTTAGACCGCAACACAAAATGGCAGGTAAAACGGTGGGTTATCATGCTCCTTGCCGTAGTATTACGCAAACGACTCGGCGAACCGATATTCCGACTCCGGCGGAAGAATTGCTCCGTTTGATTCCTGAATTGAATGTGCGGCGGATTGAATGTGGGTGTTGTGGCATGGCGGGAATGTTCGGGTTTAAGCGGAAAAATTATCGGCGTTCTCTTCGGATGGGCGTTGCGTTATTTAAGGAATTGCGTCGTCCTGAAATTGATTTTGGTGTTTCTGATTGTAGTGCCTGCTGTCTGCAAATGGAACACGGAGCCAGAAAAAAAACGTTACATCCAATCCGTATTCTCGCCGCCGCTTACGGGTTCGCTCCCGAAATTGCGGGCAACTAACAGAGTTGCTGCGGAAAAATGGATTACGGAACTGGACTTTTGCAAATTTTATAACTAGTTATATCAAAAGGACTTATAATCCAATTTTGCTCAATTTTTGCA
>JAIRTV010000006.1 GCA_031254675.1 Planctomycetaceae bacterium
AAAAAAATTGTTGAATATTTGAAAAGATTTAGAAGCGTTTGAGAATCGACTCAATGTCTATTTCAAGGGGACCGAACCAGTCTGTGACGACTGCTTTTGAACCATCATTGCTGACAGCAACCCAGGAGAATATTCCGCCAACTCGACGAGACCAGATGACGTTTCCCGTTTCAATTTCCCAAATACACACGCGATAATCTTCACCCGCACTAATTGCAAAACGTCCTCCAGGGATCATTGCCATTTTACTGATATCTAACCCTCTATGTAACACATATCCTTTAAGTTTTTTTCCAGTGTTTACATCCCAAAGAGCAATGTTATGTAGATTTAATGCGGTAGTTGATGAAGCAGTGACAATGCGTTTGGAATCAGGAAGAAAAAATAAATCATCGATCATATTCCCGTGTTCGATTTTTTGAACTAAATCATATCCATTGGAATGAAAAATATACTTATCAATCGCAATTTTTGGTCCATCTTTACTAATATCAGCGGAATAAAGTATATCTTTATGAATACAAAAATCCAACATGGTACTTTTTTGGGTTTCAAAATTGTACTCTTGCAAGCATATATTCAGATCTTCTCCATACGATCTGAAACAAATAATCATCCTCTTTTCATCCGGCGAAATCAATATCCTAATTATCTGTGTGTCAGCATCAGAATTTATTTTAATAACGCTCTTTTTTTCATTTGTCTCATAATCCCATATAGTAACCGTATTTTTATGATCTGCAACGATTAACCATGGTTTACTAGGATGAAAAATAATAAACCCTGGTGAAATATTATTATGTTGAAAAATTTTGATTCTTTTTCGTGAATGAGTATTCCAAATAATGATACGACCATCATTATTACCACCTGCTAATAATTTTCCATCAGGACTTAATGCAGCAACAGAAATACCTTGTGAAAAAATGTCCCAATATTTATATTCAACAGAGTTTACAGGAAAGAAACATTTGATCCCTGTAAAAAATAATATAATAAATATGAGCCACTTTAATTTTTTTTTGTTATTTTTATAGAATTTCATAGCACGTTTCGTATTTGGAATTTACATCCATGAAATTTTTCAATGAAAATCGACGGTTACGTTAAAAGGTTTGTCGGATTATGTATGTTCCTTGACTGAGTTCATATTCTTCATGGCTAAAACTGTAATCACCGAGTAATTCTTGGGGATTCCGAAAAAAACGTTTTAGTTCACGAATTGTTGCGGCATCAGGGGCATCGTCTGAACGTTTAGCGTGAGAAGAAATCATCAACATAAGATAACGCCCTTGATTTTCGTACTGAATTGAAAAATTACCGTCGGCATCGGTTCGTTGAAACACACCACCGATTTCCTTAATCTGTTGAACACTGTCCTCCATCAATAAATGTTGGTCGTCATTAGGACGAAGCCCTTCGCCGGAAATTGGAAAAGTTGGTATTCGATCCAGCGGCAACAGCAAGACAACCGCATCCGCATCAGGAATCCGTTTTCCATCAAATCCTCGATAATACAATTTTCCCGTAACATAATATTCCGCTGATAAAACCGATTTTGCCGAACCGACGTTTCCCGAAGTATTTTTACGCAAACCGTTAAAAAACGAACAAATACCAATACCACCAACCAACCCGAAAAGGAACACAATAAAAAGCCATGTTCGAAACAAAAACCATGTTTCTTGATGACGCATTGTTAGGGCGGTTGTTTCATGGTTCGCAATAACTGACGCCGCCGGCAGAACCGGTGTTGTTGTTTGCGGTTGTTCTAGGGCGAGTTGTTCGTCTTTGGGCTGGGTTGTCCAGAACTCTTTAATCCAACGATCCACATCTTCCGTGTTCAACTCCTCCAAAGAAAAATTCGGTTCGTCATCAATTTCTTCATTCTTTTTGTTTCGAACCGTATTTTGTAATGATAATTCGGCAGATTGCCGCGAAGACGGAATTGTTATTTTTTTCGCGTTTTTTTCCGCAAGACGTTTCTGTTTTAGAAACAGATAAAGAGTTTCGGCTTGCTCGACAGACCGAGCAGGAACAGTCAGACGTTCACCGCATTGCGGACACACGACCGGTTGACCGGCTCTTTGTGCCCCGATTTGAATCATCTGGTTGCAACGTTTGCAAAAAAAACGAATCGGCATCAATTCTGGCAACGGTTACTCCATTTTGCGATAAACTGCCGGTTTAACATAGGTCCACCGCGTTTGGTCTCGTCCCAATGTTTCCGAATGACCAATCAAAAGATAACCGCCGTTGACCGTTTGCTGATACATTCGATTAACAAGCTCAATCTTGGTCTGCATGTCAAAATAAATCATGACATTACGACACCAAATACAGTCAAACAACTTTTTAAAAGGCAACGTTTTATTCATCAGATTGAAACGGCGTATTGTGACTTCTTTTTTGACTTGTTCGGTCACCGCAAAACCTTCCGGCGTTTTTTTGAAATATTTATTGATGATTGTCGGCGAAACTCCTTGAAGCCGCGTTGCATCGTAAACTCCTCGCTTGGCTGCCATTAACGCTTTCTCGGAAACATCGGTTGCCAAAAGACCACAATCCCAGTTTTTATAATCGGCACCGAAAAATTCCAAAAGTGTTATAATTAACGTGTAAGGCTCTTCGCCACTGGATGCCGCAGCACACCAAATTCGTAAATCATTGTTCCCGTTTTTTTTATGCTCCGCCGTCATCCACGGCAAAATATCACTTTTGAAAAAATCAAAATGTTCCGCCTCTCGAAAGAAAAAAGTATGATTTGTTGTGATCTGATTTGCCAGTTCACTAATTGCCGCATTGGTTTTATCTGCAATCAGGCTGTCGTAATATTGTTTGAATGTTTTGAAATTATGCTGACGCAATATTTTTTGAAGACGTCCAACAACCAAACTCTTTTTTTGATCAGAAAGCGTGATACCAAAACGATCATACACCAAATCGCGAATCGAATGAAATTCCGCGTCGGTAATCGGCTTTATTTCTGAAGGTATCAGCTGTTCATTTATCGGAATCATAACATCATGGCATAGTTATATTTGCAAACACAAGTCGAAATCACAAACCCCTCTCACAATCAATCTCATTGCAAGATATTATTATCATATACTATTCATTGAAAAATTCAAGTCTCCAAATAATTACGATTATTTTATCAAATTTGCGCACCAAGAATCAATAATAAAATTAATATTCGCATTACGATCAATGTGTTCCAGTGCGTCCAATGTTCGATCTAAACGTCGAGCGGCTTGTTGGACGACGTTTTCGTAACGTTCTTGTTGGGTTGCGGTTTCGTTTTTTTGTAACGAAGTTTGTGATTTCTTCATTTTTTCCCGAAAAAAATCAATTGCTAAATTGAAAAGCAATCGAAGCCGACGACGCTTCAATGGAGCGTCGTTTCCAACTGTTTTGAAGAATTCGTTTAATTTTGCGGCTAACGTAACGGAATCCAAACGACGTTGAGCGAGTGCGGTGTTTAGTTCGTTTTTCATTGTTTCGAGATTGTCATCGAAAAAATCTTTGGCTTGATCGAGACTTCCACCGGCGCGCCGAGCCAACGTCTGGGATTGTTCCAAGGTTGCGGCGATACCTTGCTCCAGCAGGAGCGAACCAAGAATCTGAGACGATAACGGCACAAAACGGATAATCTGGCAACGACTACGAATCGTAGGAAGTTGTTTTGCCGTCGAAGTTCCAATCAAAATAAGTAAGGAGTCCGGCGGCGGTTCTTCCAATGTTTTAAGCAAGGCGTTTGCTCCTTCGGCATTGAGAAAATCGGCATCGTCAAGAATCGCAATTTTATGATGACCGAGAAACGGCGTTCGAGAAATATTGTAGCATAATCCCGATTGACCGCGATGTTCTTTGTCGCCGATCAGCAATTCCAGTGGCAAAAATGATTTGTCCTGTGGTTTGGAAACGTAATACAAATCGGGGTGTGGTGAAACAAATTCTCCGGCAAGGATTGTTTTTTTCTTGTTTTTACTTTCTTTAGGAGATGTTTTGTTTGCTTTCCCTTTTTTGGATTTTTTTTCATTTTCCGATACGGAAGATTGAACCGATTCGGCATTTTCAATATTGTCAGTATGGTCTGCATGGTCTGCATGGTCAATACTGCCAAACAAGCGGCAGGACTCACAAACTCCGCACGGATCAATACTGGAATTGCCGTTTCCTTTGCACAAAACACCTTTAGCAAGCGCAATAGCGAACTTACGTTTTCCAATACCGGAAGGTCCGATAAAAAGAAAACTTCCCGCTAATCGTCCGCGTTGCTTTGCCCGCAAAAACCGTTCAAAAACAGCATCGTGTCCTTTAATTCCTTGCCAAGCCATAATAATTGATTATTGATAATTGAGTGTGGAATAT
>JAIRTV010000031.1 GCA_031254675.1 Planctomycetaceae bacterium
TTTTTTCCTTGCGGTAACACTTTTTGCTCGCCGCCAAATTTTCCGCGATTCTGAAATTGCGTTACGTTGGTTTAGCAAAGTCTGGCAACACCCCTCTGTTCTTCAAACATCACCAACAATGCCAACACCCTCATCAACACCGTCGTCCTTATCAAAAACCCAACCGGTTGCGGAATCGAAAAACACTTCCACAATCAACAATTCTTCGGGAAATTCATCGACAGCAGATCGTCCATTGGTTCAGAAAACAAACGATGTTGTTTCGTTTAAACCTGCAAAATCCGCCGAAGACGAAAACGATTTTGAATTGGCAATTGCTTAGGTAACACCTGAAAATGAGTTGATCAAAAGCGTAAACAATTTCTAGGGCGTGTTGATGTGATTCGCAAAATCGCAGAATTTAGGTGAAAACGGCTAATATTTTGAGTAAAATTTTAAGTAAAAAATGTTTTTCAAAATCCTTACCAATTGACGCCTATTTTCTTTATATTGTAAGTATCAACACGCTCTGAGAAAATTTGGAAACATGAAGAACAAATTAAATTCGATAACGAAAATTTATTCTCAAGAATTTTCGCTACTGAATTATGTTATAGAGTTCTAATTCCCAAATTCGTGCCAAGTTGCCGGGTGTTGCGGTAATCACAAGCCGAAATTCAGAACTCTTCACTGTTGGAAAACGTTTCGAAATATCAGGAATATCATTGGATTCCGTTTTGGTTCCGCCAATGTCCGTCCACGTAGAACCGTTACGATATTGAAGTACAAAATCTTGAACCGGTGTTGTTCCTCCGGATTGACCGGAAATAAGACGTAAAGCGTTGATCTCAACAGGTTGCGAAAACGTCAGCTCAACCCAATGCGGCTCCACACGCAAATCGCCGCCCTCATCACTCACCCAACGTCCGGCGTTATCATTGATATTCATGTTGCCGTCGTTAATATTTGTTGCGGGATAGTTTGCCGATTTGTAAAGACTCGAAACAGTAATTTTTGCGTTGCGGGCAAGATTTTTGCCGGCATTCGGTAACCATGTCGGCGGCGTTAATTTTCGTGCCGATTTATTGGAGGGATTCGGTCGCGCGGAATGCCAGTATTGATCCGGCGCAGGAGCAACTCCTTTTTCCATAAGCTGTTTCAGTTCCGGCAAGTATTTTTCGTACACTCCTCGCGGTGTTGTCTTGTTCTTAGTTGCAAGCGATGCCGCCATTCCCACGACTTCGCCCATCATTCCACCGGTTCGCATCACACGAATCGTTCCAAGCGCAACATGCGTAACACTAATACATCGACCCGCCATAAAAAGATTCGAAACGTTACGAGAATACAACGTGCGGTACGGAATCGCATAAGGTTGAATCCCTTTGTGTTTGGCAATTGTTCGGAAGGCTTCGTTGGAAAAATGTTTTTCATTTTTCGTTTCGGGATAATGCAAGTCAATTGTCCATGTTGTTACAAAACTGGCATCGTTCCAGATTTCGCGTTGCACAATATCTTGTTCCTGAAGAATCACATCTCCCATCAAACGGCGGGATTCCCGTTTTCCGGCAACAAACGCAACCCAACCCAGTTTTCGCGTATCTGCTTTTTCGCGCCATTTTGGTTCGCTTTGATTTTTCATGTACGCCCAATGTCCGTAAGCGGCACGAAGTCCGTTATCGCGAATCCGTTCAATATCCCACACCTGATCGTAATTCAAACCGGTTTCCCAATCCCAATCACCTTGCACCATTGGTTGCGCACTTTCGTGCGTAAATTGATGCGCCCAAGGAAGCGGCGGAAATTCCGTCTTCACCGGTTTGCCGTTCGCATCTTTAACCGGTACAGAATACCATTGAACCGACGCACCCATTGTCATTTTATCGGGTTGTTCCGGTGCGAGCGATTCACGTGTTTCCGACTTTGATTCACGCCCCATTCGCCATTCCGCACCCGCCAGAAAACCAAGATTTCCGTCACCACTGCAATCCGCAAAAAGTTTACCGGCAAATTTCGTTTCAATACCTGTTTCAATATTTTTGCCAATGACTGATTTAATTTCAATCGAACCATTTGCTGATTTTGTTGTTTCCGCTGCAATAATATGTGTGTTCAAATACAGGGTGATATTTTTTTCGGCGCGAATGGCGTTGAGTTTCCGTTCATCTTTGTAATATTCACCGGGTTGGGCGTTCCCTTCGTGTTGCGGGTCGAGTTCGTGAACGAGATTGCCGAGGTTAGGATAAGGCGGATGCCCCATGCGTCCCTGAAGATGAACACGAACTTCCGAACTATTATTACCGCCAACTGTCGGACGATTTTGAATCAGCGCAACTTTACAATCCAGTCTTGCGGCGGAAATAGCGGAACAAATTCCGGCAATACCTCCACCAACAACAACCAGATCAAATGGTTCTTCTTGTGCCAACGGAGCATTCAACGGCGAAGCGGCTAATTTCAACGTTTTGCGTCGGATTTTGTCAATTTCTTTAACATCTTCCGGTGGTACATAATTTTCGTTATCGGTAAAAATGATAGCGTCCAATCGACCATCGAAACCGGTTAAATCGTGTAACGCAATTTTCGCTTTTTCATTTTTGATATTGACGGTTTCGCCTTTTTGCCAATGCCAAGGATTGCCTTCGTTTCCGAAAACGGTTTCCAATTTTTGACCGTCCACACTGATTTGAAAGATTCCGGGTGCATATTCCGGTGTCCACGGCGCAATCCAATTCCGTGTACGTACAAAAATTCGATAGGTTCCCGTTTTGGGAAAACTAATTTCCATGACGGCATCGGCAACCGGTTCGCCCATTCCGTGCGCCAAAAGAACCGGCGACCCCATAACATCCATGTATTGCTGATCGACAACCCAACCGCCCTTGTCGGTAAACGATTCTGCTTCAACAAAAACAGTGTTTTCCGCTTGAGCAAACGCAACCGACAAAAAGAATGAAACAACAAACAACGTAAAAACAGAAACAAAAAATCGCATCGTTTTCTCCTAAAAAAATTTAGTGAAATAGTTAAAATCGGTTCAATGGTTTCCAAACCAATTCTTTGTCTTAAAGATTATTTTCCCATTCGTCCTTTTTGTCTCTGTTATCTCTAAGATTTTCAGTGCAGAAATTTATAGGGACGCAAGGAACAAACAATCCTTAATTCAAAATCAAAAACATGGAAAAACAATTTATCACAAAACGATTCGTGATTCAAGTTCCCGGTCGAATGGTATCAACTAAAACCCGAACAGGCGAACCTATTTCAAAAGACATCGCATTACGTCCTTTTTTGACGGACATTTCTAATGGACTTGTTTCCGAGTCGGTATATTTGACGTCAATCAACGAATAGACTTGAGTAATACCGGAAACATATTCGCTTGCCGGTGTATTCGTTTCCGTCAATCTTTTGGAGAGAACGACTTTGTAATCACCGACAGGAGCTCCCCGAAATTGACCAAACGTTACCAAAATTGCGTTGCCGGAAGTGTCCGTTATTCCTGTAACAGACCAAACACTTTCCTCTTTGGAAACGAGTTGTACGGACACATCGGCAATCGGCTCACCGTTTTGTGTTACTGTAATTGTGCATGGATGAAGAGGCGGAAGTCCCGCCGGACGTTGCGATTGGTTACATCCCGACAAAAACGGAACACATAAACACAAAAAAACAACATAGCAAAATGGTTTGAACATAAAATTGAACATTAAATAAAAGGTTGGGTTAAATTGTCGTTTTATTTGAACACGGAATACACAGAAATTTTTTATCCTACTTCTTTTTCCATGTATTCTGTGTTTAATTTGTTAATTAACCAAAAGATCGGAGTAAATTTATGGAGAGGCGGTTTCTCCACCGTTAAGAGAACCGATTGCTCCCCAAATACCAAAGGGACTTGCCTCATTGAAATATTCACGCGGTTTGTATTTTGCGTTGAGGTTGCCGCAGTTAATTGTTTCGGAAATGAATCGGCAAGAACCATCGCCGAACACGGAATTGACTCCGCCAGAGTGGAAACTCGAAACGCTGTAAAATCCCCACGATTGAACATCTTGACGATAACAGTTCGGTGAATTAGGCGGCAAAACCGTATTGAATCCGGTCATCGCCGGTCTCGAATCAGTAATGCGTCCCCCACGCCAACTTCCTCCACTATATTTACTTGCTGCGATAAGATTCGGGTCACCAGTGTCACGAACAGCGAGACATTGAGCCGGATCAATAGCACTACTGCTTCCGTAAATACTGGATTCAGTGGCGATACCGCCTTTGATTGTTCGATCAGAATCCAATTCGTTTGATGTTACTGATTCGCTTGCCATGATCGTGTTCGATGTACCGTCAAGGAATGACGCAGTGGAATGCCATGTGAACTCAATAAATGGAGCTCTCGCCCGCCATTGTCCTTCGGTGAAATGTCCCCAACCGCCGTCATCGAAATTATTGAGAACAATGTCCGCGGTAGAAATCCGCATGCTTGTCTTATACAACGGACCGTTGGGGCTGGTTTGCGTATTTTTTTGTCGTGCTGTTGGATCAGAAGGACAACAAAAAGACGGAACCGAAAACTCGCCGAGAAACACAATACTGGCAAGATCAGGACCAGGTGTCGCAACAACTGTGCCGGCGGAACCGGGACTAGTTTTGAGTGAGTCATAGGCGGCTTGTTGTTCGACAAAGGGCAAGACCTGAAAAAATGCTCCCCATCCGGTTCCACCGCGAAGATATCCTTTTTGTGCTGGAAATGCATCAAACACATCATGATAATTGTGGAATCCGATTCCTAATTGTTTCATATTGTTTGAACATTGCATTCGTCTTGCCGCCTCGCGTGCGGCTTGAACGGCTGGCAACAGAAGAGCAATTAACACGCCGATAATTGCAATCACGACAAGAAGTTCGACCAACGTAAAGCCGAATCGCAAAGAATGTGAAAGAGTTGAAAATTTTGCAGAAAAACGCCGAAAAATCGACCACTCTCCACTATCCGTTCTCAACTTTCCACTCCAGATAGCCCCCCCCCCCCTGGTTTACGTAACTTACCAAGTTTAACATTTGAATTTTCGCAAAAAATATTGCAAAAAAACCGACGACACATTTGACTAAATTTTCCATTGTTATTCTCCTTATTTTCTAAGGTTTTATAAAATTGATCGCGAAACGCTTGCCGAAATACGGCAAAATAAACGCAACACGATTAAACTGAGATTCAGAGTTTATACGGAATCGAGAAAAATGTCAAGGGAAATTCTTCTTTTCCCCCCAAAATTTTTTTTTGGAATTTCGGAAAGTAATTTTTCGGAAAAAAGTTATTGATCTTTTGATTATTAGACTTTTCTCTCGTGGGAACTTCTTGTATGATTAACTGCCTGTTTGTAGATTACTCAATAGCAATGAACACAATTAAGCTTACAAGATATGTTTCGGAATCGGATTTGTTGTTGGAGAATACACTGATTCTTGTTGTTTCGAAAGCGAGGTTCTCGAAATGGATACCAAGATTGGGAATGAAAATAACATTGAATCAATTCAAGCGGAATTGAAGTTCCTGCGGGAAAAGTTCTCCGAAGAATTGGAACGGCAAAAACTCGATGCATTGGCGGAATTTGCTGCCGGAGCAGGACACGAAATCAATAATCCATTGGCAATCATCAGCGGACACGCCCAATTATTATTGCGTGAAATCGAGAATACGGAACACCGTCGGCAACTTGCCGTCATTGCCGCCCAAGTCAAACGCGCTTACGAAATGATTGCGGACATCCGGTATTTCGCAAGACCACCCAAACCGGAAATCGAACATGTTAACCTCATCACCTGGTTGCAATCATTAGCCGAAGAACAAACTCCATTCATGCAGAAATTAGGAATCGAATTGCACGTCGAAACAGATTCCAATTCCGCGAATATCGAAACAGATCCGGTACAACTTCGGCTTGTCGCGAATGCCTTATGTCGCAACGCCTGCGATATTCTCCAGAACGGCGGCAATATCTGGTTGCGGCTTCGGCAAATCGAAAACGGTTGGGAAATTGCCGTCGAAGACGATGGTCCCGGAGTCGCCCAAGAAATTCGTCCGCTTATTTTTTGTCCGTATTATTCGGGACGCCAAGCAGGACGTGGTCTCGGGTTTGGATTGTCCAAAGCATGGAGGATTATGCAACAGTTAGGCGGCTCCATAACCTATCAACCCTCCGAAACCGGCGGTGCAAAATTTGTTGTACGACTCCTTCTTTCCAAACTTTCCGAAACGGCGGAAATTTTGACTCAATAGAACGAGAACCTTGCGGGAATTCGTTCCCTGTTGTCAATATTTTGTGAACGGGACAAATCCTTTGGCAGTGATGACATCCTGCCCTTCTTCCGTCAAATAAAAATTGCAAAATTTCATCAACACCGAACCCATTTTCGGATAGCCATCAGTAAAAAGATACAACGGTCGCGAAAGCGGATAGGTTCCGTTGGCAACCGATTCTTTGTTCGGTACGATATTTTCAAACTGAACAGTTGCAACTCCTTCTTGCAAAAAACCGATACCGACATAACCAATTGCGCCGGGAGTTGTGCTGATTCGGGTGAACATTTGCGGATTCGAATTGGTGTATTCGACACTGTTGCCGAGTTTCGCCTTGCCAACCGCCAATTCGTGGAACACTTCGTAGGTTCCCGACGACGTGTCACGGCTAATCGCCACTACTGGAATATTCGGACCGCCAAGCATTTGCCATGATTTGATTTTACCGGTGTAAATGTCGGTGACTTGTTGTTTGTTCAAACTCCGCACGGTGTTCGACGGATGCACGATAAAACAAACACCATCCATACAAATCGTAAACGGAATTGGTATTCGTCCGGCAGCAATTGCTTTGGCGTACTCTTCCTTTTTCATAAACCGACTTGTTGCCGCAATATCGCAACGCCCATCAATCAACGCCGCCACTCCATCACCAGAACCCGTCTTTTTCACCGTAAACCGAACATTGCTGTCCGATTTGGTCGCTTCAACAAACGCCTCGACTATCGGACCAACCGTCGTCGAACCCTCAATACAAATCTCCTGCGAAACCACAAACGAAGTCAACACAGAAAATAAACAAATCGTCATCACTAGTTTTGTCATCATTGTTTTTTCCTCAAAATGGAATAAAAGGTAAACGAAAATTAATACTCGCCAAATTCTTGACCAAGCATCAACAAACATCGAACACCCATTGTAATAAACGATTATTAAGATTCGATTAAGATTTTGTTAAGATTCCATTAAGATTGCGTTAAAATTGCGGCAACAATTCAGCAAAATTGTTTCGGATTCTCAATAGACTTTTTCTCCAGAAAGAAATGGAACACAGAAAACATGGCAAAAATTTGTGTTTTCCGTGTTCAAATAAAATCATGGCCAAAGAAAGTATTAAAGTAAAATACCTAGTATTTGGGAGAGGTTAAAGAAAAGTCTGATGTTGCCGAATTGTTAGGGGCAGCTTATTTTTT
>JAIRTV010000074.1 GCA_031254675.1 Planctomycetaceae bacterium
GTAACCTTCGGCACCGGTTCGAACTTTGACGACATTTTCGACATCGTACACGAAAATCTTACCATCACCAATATTGCCGGTGTATAAGACTTTCTTTGCCGTTGCGATAACCAAATCGACCGGAACTTTCGTAACAACAACTTCAACACGGACTTTCGGTAAAAGTTGAATGTCAATCGGAACACCTCGATAAAATTCACTGCTCCCCTTTTGCATTCCGCAACCCATGACTTGAGTTACCGTCATTCCGGTAATGTCAATAGCATTCAATGCGGATTTGAGATCGTCAAATTTGTTCTGGCGGCAAATAATCTCAATTTTTGACAGTTTGGGATGATTGGGATCAATCGGTTTGGCTGTAACAGTTTTTGGGGCAGGATGTTCAACCGTAACAGCTTGAGCAGGTGGAACTTTTCCTTCTTCATGAGCGACAATACCAAGCAATTGATCGGTAATATTGAAGTCGGCGTAAGCACTGGCTAAACCGTGTTCGGATATATCCAACCCACTAAGTTCTTCCATACGTGAAACCCGCAAACCAATAGTTGCCCTAAGAATGCCGAACAAAATAGACATTGTGATAGTAATCCATATCGCAACGGAAACAATACCGATAATTTGCGTAACGAGCAAATTAATACTTCCTCCGTAAAATAAACCATGAAAATTGCTGTTGACTTTTGGGTCTGCCAAAAGACCGACGCATAAAGTTCCGACCACGCCGCAAACCCCATGAACAGAAATAGCACCGACAGGATCGTCAATATGAAGAACTTTATCGATAAATTCGATAGCCATAACAAGAAATATCGCAGAGAGAGTTCCAACAATCATTGCGCCAACCGGATTGACAACATCACAACATGCCGTAATTCCAACAAGACCGGCTAACGCCCCATTCAACGTCATAGAAACGTCCGGTTTTCCGTAACGAACCCAAGTAATAATCATGGTGACAACGGCTCCGACGGAAGCGGCAAGATTGGTTGTTACAAAAATATTGCCGATTAAAGTTAATATTGTATCGCCGGTGGCGCAAACGGTTGAAGCACCGTTGAATCCAAACCAACCAAACCAGAGAATCAAAACTCCCAAACAACCAAGAGCAAGGTTACTTCCGAGAATCGCGCGTGGTTTTCCATCTTTTGTGTATTTCCCGAGACGAGGACCAAGAAAAACAGCACCAATGAATGCAGACAAACCGCCAACCATGTGAACAACGGTGGAACCGGCAAAATCATGAAACCCTTTTTCGTACAACCAACCACCTCCCCAAATCCAATGACCGGAAACCGGATAAACAAACGCACTCAATACGATACAAAAAATACAATAGGTACTGAATTTTGTTCGTTCTGCCATTGCCCCTGAAACGATTGTAGCAGAAGTGGCACAAAAAACGGTTTGAAAAATCAGAAACACCACACCCGGGTAAGTACCGGCACCATAGCGGTTTGCAATTACTCCGCCGGCAAATAAATCAATTCCGCCGAAATACGGTGAAACCGTTTCACTGGAAAGGTTCATCCCGGGAGCAAACATAATACCAAAACCAATAATCGTAAAGAAAATAGTACCAACCGCAAAGGTCAATACATTTTTCATTACAATATTTCCGGTGTTTTTTGCACGAGTGAAACCGGCTTCGACCATGGTGAAACCTGAGTGCATAAAGAACACCAAAGCAGCTCCAAGAAGAACCCAGAGGGTGTCCACTGATGAAAATTTGTTGGTAATTTCTGTAGCAATTTCAACGGTTTTTTCGACAACTTCAGTCGTTTCTGTTTGTGCAAAGATCGGTAAAAACAATTCCCATGACGGCATGACATGATCTCCTTTGTTGGGTTTAATCCGAAAAACACGCGACCAATTCGCGGTCAAACTTCTTAATCCACTAAAAAGCATTTTCCATGCCACTTCAAAATGATAGAAACAGAAAATATGTAAACGTTGAATATTACAAGAGATAGAAAAATATTCACAATTTCGAAAAAAGATTCATTTTGTGTTTACAACAAAATAACAACAAATTTGTTTTATTATTTTAGCAATATTACAAATTTGTAATGTTTCGGCGAAAACTTTTATCCGTTTTAACATGCTAGGTTTTGAACGTTAAAAATTTTGAAAAGTCAGAAAATCCGTGTTTTCTTTTTCTCTCTTTTGTCTATACTCTAAGAGTTGTGTAACCGTTCACGGTAATGTTCTCTATTGCGTAGAATTTTTGTGATATGTATAATTCCCTTATGATAATCCTAGTCAGCGTGTTGTAATTATGTCATTGTTTCGTACTTCAGGATTTTACGCCCCCTTAACCTATTACCAATTTAATATCATGCAAATAGCCAATCCGATTTATGATGTCGTCTTCAAGTTCATGATGGAAGACAAAAAAACGGCTAAATCATTTATTTCCGCAATTATTGAAGAGGAAGTATTGGAGATTGATTTTGCGGCACAGGAACGTACATTGCGATTGTCTCCAGATCAGAAAACGACTGAAGAAGAATCAGAGAACTTGTTTCTTACAGTCTGCCGATTCGATTTCTCTGCCAAATTATTAGCTCGCGACGGTAACGTTAAAACAGTCATGATTGAGTTGCAAAAAGCGAAAATGGCTTCTGATGTGATGCGTTTTCGTCGTTATATTGGTTCGCATTATCAGAGTTCGAGCAATACTGATGGCAATAAAAAGAACCCCAAAGCGTGTTCGATTTATTGTATTTTTTTATTGGGTTATGATATTGGTATTGAAGGTCATCCGATTCT